>NZ_MOME01000023.1:0-125094 GCF_001983005.1 Protofrankia sp. BMG5.30
ACCTCGCGGTCGGCATCGCCGCGTCTTCGCGGATCACCTAATGGTCCTCATAGGGGCCAGCCGGCCCTCCGCCGACTTCTTCCACACCCGCAACTCGACGTGCGCCTCACCGAGCGCGGTCTTGAGCTCCTCGACCTCGGCCGCCAGCGACTCCTCCCGGCTCGACGGACGGGACGACCCGCCCGCGGCCAGACCGGCCCGGCCAGCCTCCAGGAACTGCTGCTTCCACTTGCCGACCGACGTCTCCGACACCTTGTTCCGCCGGGCGGCCTCCGCGATCGTCACCTCGCCGGCGAGCACCGACAGCACGATCCGGATCTTGTCCTCGGCGGGGAACACCGGGGGCCGACTCATCTGATCTCCTTGGGCTCAGGGCCAACAAACCCCTGTGCCAAGAATTCTGACGCGCGACACTCGAACAGGACTGCCCTGAACAAAAGCCTGAACAACTGCAGAGACGGTCGCCGTGGTGCGCGCCGCGATACGCAACGGGCCGTCCGCTCCGGGTGGAGGGGACGGCCCGTGCCGTCGGCGGAAGCCGCCAGCGCCCCTGCCGCTGCCTCCGTGCCTCCCCCCGCGCCTGCCCCTGCCCCTGCCAGCGCTGCTGGCAGGGGCGCTGACGGCGCCGCTGTCAGGCGGTGGGCACCGCGGGCTGGGGCTCCCCGGCGCGGTCCGCTGTCAGCTCGGCGTGCAGGAGGCGGGCCAGCCCCGCGGCCGTGGGATGGTCGAACACGGCGGTCGGTGGCAGGCGCACCCCGGTCTGCGCGTGCAGCCGGCTGGTCAGCTCCAGGGACGTGAACGAGGACAGCCCGGCGTCGATGAGGCTGGCCTCGGGGTCGACCAGGTCCGCCGAGGCATGCCCGAGTATGTCGGCGATGTGCCCGCGCAGCAGTTCCACCAGCAGGTGCTCCCGTTCGGCCTCGGACGCCGCGGCCAGGTCCTGCCACCACTGGCCGGTCCATGCCGCCGGCTGCGCGGCGCCGTCGGCGGCCTGGCCGTCGACCGCGCCGTGACCGGCTGCCGCGTGATCGGCCGTGGTGTTGTCGGTGCCCGGGTCGTCGACGGGTTCCGCCGGCCGGAGCGGGCGGGTGGTGACCCAGTAGCGGGTGTGCTGGAAGGCGTAGGTGGGCAGCCGGACCCGGCGGGCGCCGGCGGGGATGGCCGGCGCCCAGTCCACGGCGGCGCCGTCGGCGTGCAGCCGGCCGAGGGCGGTGAGCAGCGCGCGTGGTTCCGGCCACCGGTCGCGTAGCAGCGGTACCTGGATCCCGGCGGCCGGGTCGCGCAGCGAGGCGGTTGCCAGGGCGCTGAGGGTGCCGTCCGGGCCCAGCTCGACGAACCGGGTGACGCCCAGATCCTCCAGGGCGCGGATGCCGTCCTGGAACCGGACGGTTCCCCGCAGGTGCCGCGTCCAGTAGTCGGCGGAGAGGAGATCGTCGCCGGTGGCCAGCGCGCCGGTCACGTTGGACACGACGGGGATGGCCGGTGGGGTGAACGTCAGCCGGCCGGCCTGCCGCCGGAACTCGTCGAGGACGCCGTCCAGGTGAGGTGAGTGGAAGGCGTGGCTGACCCGCAGCCGGCGGGCCTTCACCCCGCGGGCGCGGAACCGTTTGGCCAGGTCCGCCACCACCTCCTCGTCGCCGGAGACGACGGTCGACGTCGGGCCGTTGACCGCGGCGATCGACACCCGGCCGGTCAGCTCCGCCAGTTCCGCGGCGACCTCGTCCTCGGTGGCGTGCAGCGACACCATCGCGCCGCCCTCGGGAACGCTCTGCATCAGCCGTCCGCGCAGGATGACGAGAGCGGCGGCGTCGGCCAGGCTCAGCACCCCGGCCAGGTGGGCCGCGACCAGCTCGCCGACGGAGTGGCCGATCAGGTAGTCGGGCGTCAGCCCGAACGACGTGACCAGCCGGTACAGCGCGACCTCGTGGACGAACAGCGCGGCCTGCGCGAGGGCCGTCCGGTTCAGGATCGTCGTGCTCTCGGGGCGGGGCGGGGCGAGGACGAGGTCGCGCAGGGGACGGCCGAGGTGGGGGTCAAGGTGGGGATCGAGGTGGGCGGCGGCTTCGTCCCAGGCGGCGGCGAAGACGGGGTGGTGGTCGTGGAGTTCGCGGCCCATGCCGGGGCGTTGGCTGCCCTGGCCGGTGAACAGGAAGGCGATGCGCCCCGGCCCCGCCGCCGGGCGCGGCGCGCCGCGGGTCCCGCCGCCGGTGGCGACGGCGCGCAGCCCGGCGAGTGCCTCGGAGCGGTCGGCGGCGACGACGACCGCGCGGTGGGCGAACAGCGACCGGGTCGTGCGCAGCGAGTGCCCGACGTCGTTCAGGTCGAGGTCGAGGTCGGGGTGTGCGGTGAGGTGGGTGTGCAGGCGGGTGGCCTGGGCGTTCAGGGCGGTGGAGGTGCGGGCGGACAGCAGGAGGGGAACGGGGCGGGGCAGGGCGGTGCCGGCGGCATCGGTGCCGGTGGTGCCGGCGGCACCGATGGCGTCCGCGGTGCTGGCGTGGTTCTCGCTGCCGCTGGCCGTCGGAGCGGTGCCGTTCGCGCTGGTGCCGTCCGGAGCACTCGGCGTGTCCGGGGTGTCCTGGGTGCTGGCGCTGTCTTCTGGCGTGGGGGGTGCTTCGAGGATGAGGTGGGCATTGGTGCCGCTGATCCCGAAGGAGGAGACGGCGGCGCGGTGCGGGTGGGCGCTGGTGGGCCAGGGGGTAGGGGTGGTGGCCAGGGCGAGGGGAGTGGTGTCCCAGTCGAGATGGGGGGTGGGCGTGGTGGTGGAAGGAATGGTGGCGGGGATGTGGCTGTGGCGCAGGGTGTGGGTGGTGGTGATGATGCTGGCGATACCGGCGGCGGCTTGAGCATGACCGAGGGTGGCCTTGATGGCGGAGAGGAACAGGGGCTGGTCGGTGGGCCGCTGCTGGCCGTAGGTGTTGTGGAGGGCGTGGGCTTCGATGGGGTCGCCGAGGGTGGTGCCGGTGCCGTGGGTTTCGACGAGGTGGATGTCGGCGGGGGTGAGGCCGGCGTCGGTGAGGGCGGTGGTGATGACGCGTTGTTGGGCGGGGCCGTTGGGGGCGGTCAGGCCGTTGGAGGCGCCGTCGGAGTTGACGGCGCTGCCGCGGATGACGGCGAGGACGGGGTGGTTGTTGCGCTGGGCGTCGGAGAGCCGCTCAAGCAGGATCATCCCGGCGCCCTCGGAGAACGCGGTGCCGTTGGCGTCCGCGGAGAAGGGTTTGCAGCGGCCGTCGGGGGCGAGGCCGCGTTGGCGGGAGAACTCGATGAAGGTGGCGGGGCTGGCCATGACGGTGGCGCCGCCGGCCAGAGCGAGGGTGATCTCGCCGCGGCGCAGGGCCTGGACGGCGAGGTGGACGGCGACGAGKGAGGAGGAGCAGGCGGTGTCGATGGTCAGAGCCGGGCCGTGCAGGCCGAGGGTGTAGGAGATCCGCCCCGAGGCGACGCTGCCGGCGTTGCCCGTCATCAGGTGGCCGTCGAGGCCGGCGGGCGGCGGGGCGGCGAACGACACGTACTCCTGGGCGATCAGCCCGACGTACACCCCGGTCCCGCTGCCCCGCAGGGACAGCGGGTCGATGCCGGCGTTCTCTATCGCCTCCCATGACGTCTCCAGCAGCAGCCGGTGCTGCGGATCCATCGCCCGCGCCTCCCGCGGGCTGACCCCGAAGAACTCGGCGTCGAAGTCGCCGGCGTCGTCCAGGAAGCCGCCGTGGCGGGTGTAGGTGGTGCCGGAGCGGTCGGGGTCCTCGGCGAAGAGCGTGTCCAGATCCCAGCCGCGGTCGCGCGGGAACGTGTCGATGATCTCCCGTCCGTCGGCGAACAGCTGCCACAGCTGCTCGGAGGTGGCCACACCGCCGGGGAACCGGCAACCCGCCCCGATGATCGCCACCGGTTCGCGCTGGGCGTTCTCCAACGCGGCGAGCCGTTCCCGGGTCCGGGTGAGGTCGGCGGTGACCCAGCGCAGGTAGTCGACGAGTTTGCGGTCTTCTGACCGGTCTTCTGACATGGGGCGGTTCCTCTTCCGGCGGTCCTGGTCCTCTTCCGACGGCTCTTTCCGGCAGCTCGGCCGGTGGCTCTTCCGGCGGCTCAGCGGTCGGAGAGCCGGCCGAGCTCGTTGTCGATGAAATTCATGATCTCTTCGGCGCTGGCCACCGCCACTGTGGAGCTGTCGGAGCTGCCGGAGCCGTCGACGCCGGTCGCGCCACCGCTGCCGCCAGCCAGGTCGTCGAGGACCCGCCACAGCCGGGCGCCGAGATCCAGCTGGGCCGCGCCGTCGCGGCCGAGCGCGGCCAGCGCCTCCTCCAGCCGCTGCAGCCCGGCCAGCGCCTCGGCGGCGGGGTCCGGCGGTGGGACGAGCTCGGCCAACAGGTGGTCGGCGAGCGCGGCCGGGGTCGGATAGTCGAAGACGAGGGTCGGTGGCAGCCGCCGGCCGGTCGCCGCACCCAGCCGGTTACGCAGCTCGACGGCGGTCAGCGAGTCGAACCCCAGCTCCTTGAAGGCCCGTTCCGCGTCGACGGCGGCCACGTCGGCGTGGCCGAGCACGGCGGCGGCCTGGGTACGGACCAGCTCCCGCACCACGTCCACCCGGGCGGGTTCGGACAGGCCGGCCAGCCGGGTGGCCAGGTCGTCGCCGGCCACCGGCTGTGCCGCCGCGGCGGCGACGGGCAGCCGACGGGTGCCGACCAACCGGCGCAGCAGGGGCGGTACCGGTCCGCCGGAGCGGTCGAGCGTCGACAGATCCAGCCGGGTGGCGAGGAACGTGGCGGACGTCGACGTCAGGGCCTCGTCGAAGAGAGCCAGGCCGTCGGCGGTGGGCAACGCGATCAGGCCGCCGCGGGCCAGCCGGGCGAGATCGGCGCTGCCGAGGCCGCCGGTCATCGTGCTGGCCTGCGCCCACAGCCCCCAGGCGACCGAGGTCGCGGGCAGCCCGCGGGCACGGCGGTGGACGGCGAGCGCGTCCAGGGCCGCGTTCGCCGCCGCGTACGCCGCCTGACCGGCCCCGCCGAACACCCCGGCCGCCGAGGAGAACAGCACGAAGGCGGCCAGGTCCAGGTGCGCGGTCAGCTCGTGCAGGTGCCAGGCGGCGTCGACCTTCGGCCGCAGGACCGCCGCGAGACGCTGCGGGGTCACCGAGGCCAGCACCCCGTCGTCGAGCACCCCGGCGGCGTGGACCACCGCGGTCAGCGGATGCTCGGCGGGCACCGTGCCGAGCAGCGCCGCCGCGGCGTCGCGGTCGGCGACGTCAACCGCGACCTGCCGGACCTCGGCGCCCAGCTCGGTGAGCTCGGCGGCAAGCTCGGTGGCGC
This sequence comes from Protofrankia sp. BMG5.30, assembly GCF_001983005.1. Lineage (NCBI taxonomy): Bacteria > Bacillati > Actinomycetota > Actinomycetes > Frankiales > Frankiaceae > Protofrankia > Protofrankia sp. BMG5.30. The sequence goes on from NZ_MOME01000023.1 coordinate 5,301, forward strand.
CGTCGGCCGCCGGCCCCCGCCGGCTGGCCAGCAGCAGGTGACGTATGCCGTGCCGGGTCACCAGATGACGGGCGACGAGCCCGCCGAGGGTGCCGGTACCCCCGGTGATCAGAACCGTCCCGGCGGGGTCGAGCCCGGTCGGCAGCCGCAGCTCCAGCTTGCCGATGTTGCGGGCCTCCCGCAGGTGGCGCAGGGCGGCCGGCGCGTGGCGGACGTCCCAGGCGATGGCCGGGGGCGCCGTCACCACGCCCCGCGTGAGCAGCCCGACCACCTCGCGCAGCTCGCGCTGGATGTCGTCGTAGTCGAGCTCCACCAGGTCGAACGGCAGGTAGCGCACCCGCRGGTGGTCGGCGGCGACCGCCTGCGGCGCGCGCAGGTCGGCCTTGCCGAGCTCGACGAACCGGCCGCCGGGGCGCAGCAGCCCCAGCGAGGCGTCGATGAACGTCCCGGTCAGCGAGTTGACGACCACGTCGACACCGGCGGCGAAGCGGGTGGCGAAGTCCAGGTCGCGGGAGGAGGCGATGTGCTCGTCGTCGAGCCCCAGGGCGCGCAGCGCCGGCCACTTGCCCGGGCTGGCGGTCGCGAACACCTCCGCGCCGAGATGGCGGGCCAGCCGGACGGCGGTGACACCGACCCCGCCGGCCGCCGCGTGGACGAGCACCCGCTCGCCCGGCCGCACCTGGGCGAGCTCGACCAGGCAGTGGTAGACCGTCAGCCAGGCCGCCGGTACCACCGCCGCCCGCGCGAAGGTCCAGGTGTCCGGGACCGGGACGAGCAGCCGGTGGTCGGTCACCGCGTGGCTGCCGACCGCCCCCGACAGCAGGCCGAGCACCCGGTCGCCGACCGCCAGGCCGGTCACCGCGGAGCCGACCTCCACCACGACGCCCGCCGCCTCGGTGCCGATCAGCGCCTTCCCTGGATACACACCGAGGGCGATGAGCACGTCACGGAAGTTCAGCCCGGCCACCCGGACGGCGACCCGCACCTCCTCGGCGGCCAACGGCCGGTCCCCCTCCTCGGTCGGGAGCAGGGCCAGGTTCGCCAGGGTGCCGCGGGCGGTGATGTCCAGCCGCCAGGAGCCCTCGGCCGGCACGGCCAGCGCCGCGGCCGGGTCGGGCCGCTCGAGCGCCGGGGCGAGCGTGGCGCCGTCCCGCAGGGCCAGCAACGGCTGCCCGCCCGTCAGCGTGGCAGGCAGGTCCGAGACGCTGGCCGAGCCCGGCCGGTCGGGGACGCCGAGGTCGACGAGGGTGATCCGGTCGGGATGCTCGGCCTGGGCGCTGCGGACCAGCCCCCACACGGCTGCGGCGGCCAGATCCGGCGCGCCGTCGCCCTCGGCGACACTCACCGCACCCCGGGTGACGACGACGATCCGGCTGCTGGCCAGCCGCCCGTCGGCGAGCCAGGACGTCAGCGTGGCCAGCACGGCGGCGGTGGTGTCGTGCACGTCGCGCACGCCGGCGCCGCCGTCGACCGCGAGGACGGCCACCGCCGGCGCGGCGTCCCCGGCGTCTCCGGTGCTGTCCGTGCCGGGCCAGGGTGACACCTCGATGCCCGTCTCCGCCAGCGCCGCGGCCAGACCGGCCGTCCATGCCGGGCCGGCCGAGGAGACCAGGCCGTCCGAAGCCAGGCCATCCGAGGAAGCCGGACCGTTCGAGGCGACAGGGGTCTTCGAGGAGACGGGGGCCTTCGAGGAGATGGTGGCCTTCGAGGAGATGGTGGCCAACACCCAGCGGGGGTGCCGCGCCGCCGGGGCCGTCCCGACCGCGTCGGTGGAGCGCCGGGGTGCCGGCACCCCGGCGGAGACCGGCGCCTCGGCGGGGAGCGGCGCCCAGACCAGGTCGTAGCGGGCGTCGCGCACGTCGACGCCGCCAAGGCTGGCAAGGCCTGCGAGCTGGCCGGCGTCGACCGGGCGGACGGTGAGGGCGTCGGCGGTCAGCACGGGCGCCCCGGACGGGTCGGTGACGACCAGTTCGACGGTGTCCGCTGCCAGCGGCCGTAGCCGCACCCGCACGAAACCCGCCCCCTGGGCGTACGCGGTGACCCCGGACCAGGAGAACGGCAGCCCGGCCTGGTCGAGGACGCCGAGCCCGAGCCCGTGCAGGGCGGCGTCGAGCAGCGCCGGGTGCAGGCCGTGCCAGCCGGCGGTGCCGCCGGCGGCGTCGGGCAGCCGCACCTCGGCGAGGATCTCGTCCCCGAGCCGCCAGGCTGCGGTCAGCCCACGCAGCGCCGGGCCGTAGTCGTAGCCGCGGGCCGCGAGGCCGTCGTACAGGTCGGTGACGTCCAGCGGTTCACCGCCCGGCGGTGGCCATTCGGCCGTGGCCGTGGCCGGGGGTGGGCCGGCGTCCGGCGACGGCGACAGGGTGCCGCTGGCCACGGCACTCCACGGCCGCGGTGGCGTGGTGGCGGTGGGTGTGGCGGCGTCCGCGTCGTACGGCCGGGTGTGGATCTCGAGCGCGCGCCGGCCGTCGTCGTCGGGCTCGGCCACGCTGACCTGCAGGTCCAGCCGGCCGGACGCCGGTATCACCACCGGCGCGGTCAGCAGGAGCTCGTCGAGCCGGCCGGCGCCGACCTCGCCGCCGGCCCGCAGCGCGAGCTCGACCAGTGCCGTGCCGGGCAGCAGCACGGTCCCGGCGACGGTGTGGTCGGCGAGCCAGGACGCGGTGCGGCGGTCGGCCTGGCCGGTGAGCAGCAGCCGGTCGCCGGTCGCCGGCCGGACGGCCGCGCCCAGCAGCGGATGGTCCAGCCCGCCGAGGCCGAGGTCGGCCGGGTCGCGGCGGCGGTGCGCCGGCTCGAGCCAGTAGCGTGACCGCTCGAACGGGTAGGTCGGCAGGTCCACCTGCTTCGGGCGCGGCCCGGCAGCCCCGGCGAACACGGTCGGGAGGTCGACCGGCACGCCGTGGGCGTGCAGCGCGCCGAGAGAGGTCAGGAACCGGCGCGGCCCCTCCTCGTCCCGTCGCAGCGACCCGACGGCCAGCGTCGGCAGCGGCCCGGCAACGGCGTCGAGCGTCTCCTGGACACCGATGGTGACCACCGGGTGCGGGCTGGACTCGACGAACACCCGGTGCCCTTCCGTCACCAGCTGGCGGATGACCGGTTCGAACCGGACGGTGCCGCGCAGGTTGCGGTACCAGTACTCGGCGTCGAGGCCGGCGGTGTCGATCAGTTCCCCGGTGAGCGTCGAATGGAACGGCACCGACGACGAACGGGGACGGATCTCGGCGAGCGCCGTCACGATCTCGTCGCGGATCGCCTCCACCTGCACGGAGTGCGACGCGTAGTCCACCGGGACGATCCGGGCCCGCACCCCGGCGGCGACCTGCGCGTCGACGAAGGCGTGCAGGGCGCCGACCGCRCCGGAGATGACGGTGGACGCCGGGCCGTTGATCGCGGCGACGTCGAGCTCGTCACCCCACGGGGCGATCAGCTCGGCGACCTGTGCCGCGGGCAGCGGCACGGAGGCCATCCCGCCGGCGCCCACGATCCGCCGCAGCACCGCCGCCCGCCGGGCGACGACCGCCGCCGCGTCGGACAGGCTCAGCGCACCGGCGACGTACGCGGCGGCGATCTCCCCCTGGGAGTGGCCGACGACCGCGGCCGGCTCGACACCGAAGGAGCGCCACAGCGCGGCGAGCGAGACCATCACGGCGAACAGGGCGGGCTGCACCACGTCCACCCTGCTCAGCCAGGCGTCGTCGGGATCGCGCAGCACGTCGCCCAACGTCCAGTCGACATGCTCGGCCAGCGCGCGCTCGCAGGCGCGCAGCTCGTCGGCGAACACCGGGAACGCCGCCGCCAGGTCGGCGGCCATGCCGAGCCACTGCGAGCCCTGCCCGGGAAAGACGAGGACGACCCGTCCCGGGTCGGCCGCCGCCGTGCCGGTGACCAGGTCGGGGCTGGGCGTCCCGGTGATCAGCGCGGCCAGGCCGCGGCGCAGCTCGTCGCGGTCCGCGGCGACGACGACCGCCCGCTCCTCGAACGTGGAGCGCCCGATGGCCAGCGCGTGCCCGACGTCGACCGGGCCGAGCTGTGGGTCGGCGTCGAGCAGCGCGTCGAGCCGCTCGGCGCTGGTGCGCAGCGCACTGGCGGTGCGCGCCGACAGCGTTACCGGTACCACCGCTGGCCCGGCGGTGGCCGCCTCGGCCGCCGTCCCGTCGCCATCTTCAATGTTGTTACTGTCGGTGACAGAAGGCTCCGGTGTGGTGTCCCCGCTGTCCTCGCTGTCCCCGGGTGGGCTTTCCAGGATGACGTGCGCGTTGGTGCCGCTGAGGCCGAAGGCCGACACCCCGACGCGCCGTGGCCGGTCGACGTCCGGCCACGGCGTCGCCTCAAGCAGCGGCTCGACCGCGCCGGCGCTCCAGTCCACCTTGGGGGTGGGGGCGTCGACGTGCAGCGTCGGCGGCAGCACGCCGTGCTGGAGCGCCATGACCATCTTGATGACCCCGCCGACGGCCGCCGCCGCCTGGGCGTGGCCGATGTTGGACTTCAGCGACCCGAGCAGCAGCGGACGCCCCTCGGGCCGCTGCGCGCCGTAGGTCGCCAGCAGCGCCTGCGCCTCGATCGGGTCGCCGAGGACGGTGCCGGTGCCGTGCGCCTCCACCGCGTCGACGTCGGCGGGCCCCAGCCGGGCCGCGGCCAGCGCGGCGCGGATGACCCGCTGCTGCGCCGGGCCGTTCGGCGCGGTCAGCCCGTTGCTCGCGCCGTCGGAGTTGACGGCCGAGCCGCGGACCACGGCGAGCACGCGGTGGCCGTTGCGGCGGGCGTCGGAGAGCCGTTCGACGAGCAGCATGCCCGCCCCTTCGGCGAAACCGGTCCCGTCGGCGGTGGCGGCGAACGCCCGGCAGCGCCCGTCGGGCGACAGGCCGCGCTGCCGGCTGAAGTCGAGCAGCAGATGCGTGGTGGCCATCACCGTCACGCCGCCGACGAGCGCCAGGTCCGCCTCGCCGCGGCCCAGCGCCGCCCCGGCCAGGTGCAGGGCGACCAGGGACGACGAGCAGGCGGTGTCGATGGTCAGCGACGGGCCGTGCAGGCCGAACACGTAGGACACCCGGCCGGAGGCGACGGAGGCGGCGTTGCCGGTGCCCAGGTAGCCCTCGAACCCGTCCGGCGGGTCCGCCATCAGCCGGGAGACGTAGTCGTTGACGTTCAGCCCGGCGAACACGCCGGTGCGGGTGCCGCGCAGCGTCGTCGGATCGATGCCGGCCCGTTCCACCGCCTCCCACGCCGTCTCCAGCAGCAGCCGCTGCTGCGGGTCGGTGGCCAGCGCCTCCCGGGGGCTGATGCCGAAGAACGCCGGGTCGAACTGGTCGGCGTCGTGGAGGAAGCCGCCCTGGCGGGTGTAGACCTTCCCGGCCCGGTCCGGGTCGGGGTCGTAGAGGTCGTCCAGGGGCCAGCCCCGGTTGGTGGGGAAGTCGCCGACCGCGTCGGTGCCGGTGACGACCAGGCGCCACAGGTCCTCGGGGGAGCGGACGTCGCCGGGGAACCGGCAGGCCATGCCGATGATCGCAAGCGGTTCGGCGCTGTCCCCGCCGGAGCCGCCGGCGCGGACGGCGGTGACCACCGGCGCGCCCGCGGCGGGCCCGCTGCCGGCGAGCACCTCCAGGAGATGGTCGGTGAGCGCCCGCGGCGACGGATGGTCGAAGACGAGCGTCGCCGGCAGGGTCAGCCCGGTGACACGCCCGAGGCGGTTGCGTAGTTCGACCGCGGTCAGCGAGTCGAAGCCCAGGTCCTTGAACGACCGCTCGGCGCCCAGCTCCCGGCCGGCGGGCAGCCGCAGGACCGCGCTCACCTGGGCGCGGACCGCGTCCGCGACGGCGGCCCGGCGCGCCGGCCGGGACAGCCCGGCCAGCCGGTGGACGATCGAGTCGGCGCCGTCCGCCGGGCCGCCGGCCGTGGTGGTCGCGGCGACCCGCCGACGCACCCGCCGGGGCGCCGCGGCGCGTGCCGCCGGCGTGGCGTCCGCGCCGGTGCCCGCCTCCTGGTTCGCACCGGTTCTGGTGTCGGCGTCGGCGTGGGTGTGGGTGTGGGTGTGGGTGTCGGTGTGGGCGGACGCCTCGGCCGGGTCGTCCGGGCGGGTGCCGGCGCCGAGCGTCCCGGCGAGCTGCCCGGCGCTGATGGAACGCAGCGTCACGGCGCCGGCGGTCGCGACCGGCGCGCCGGCCGGGTCGGTCAGCGTCACCTGGACGGTGTCCGTGCCGCGTGTGACCAGCTCGACCCGCAGCGCGCGGGCACCGACCGCGGCCAGGGTGACGTCGGACCAGACGAACGGCAGCCGCAGCCGCGGCGTCCCGTCCGCTTCGACGGCGCCGAGCGCGTCGAGGGAGAGGGGCTGCAACGCGGCGTCGAGCAGCGCCGGGTGCAGGCCGAAGCCGGTGTCGTCGGTGTCGTCGGGCAGCGCGATCTCGGCGTGGACGGCGTCCGGTGTGCGCCAGACCGCGCGCAGGCCCCGGTAGGCGTCGTCGTAGTCCACCCCGGCGGCGGCCAGCCGCGGGTACAGGTCGGAGATGTCCACCGCGACCGCCTCCGGCGGCGGCCACGCGGCCGCTGTTCCCGCCGTGGCCGGCGCGATGTCGGCCGGATTGCCGGCCGGATTGTCGGCCTGGTTGCCAGTCGGATTGTCGGTCAGGTCATCGATCAGAGCGTCGTCGGGGCCGAGCCGGCCGGTGGCGTGCCTGGTCCACGGCTCGTCCGCCGCGGCGTCCGCGGGACGGGAGTGGACGGCGAGCGCGCGCCGGCCGGTGCCGTCGGCGGCGGCCAGGGAGATCTGGATGTGCAGCGGATCGTCCGTCAGCTCCAGCGGCGTCGCCAGTATCAGCTCCTCCAGCCGGCCCAGCCCCACGTCGTCGCCGGCCCGCAGGGCCAGTTCGACGAAGGCGGCGGCGGGCAGCAGCGCCGAGCCGAGCAGCCGGTGCCCGACCAGCCAGGGGGCGCTGGTGGCCGAGACACGCCCGGTGAGCAGCACGGTGTCGCCGTCGGCCGCCCGCACGCTCGCGCCGAGCAGCGGATGGTCGACGGCGGCGAGGCCCAGCCCGGCGGCGTCGCTCGGCGCGGTCGTCACGTCCAGCCAGAGCCGGCTGCGCTCGAAGGGATAGGTGGGCAGGTCGACGTGCGCGGCCCGCCGGCCGGCGAACAGCGGCGCGAAGCCGGCCGGGGCGCCGGCCGCGTGAGCCTCGCCCAGCGAGCGCAGGAACYGCGCCCAGCCACCGTCGTCACGCCGCAGCGTCCCGATGGCGAGGGCGGTCGTGGCGGCTCCCGCCCGCTCCAGCGTCTCCCCGATGCTCACGGCCAGCACCGGGTGCGGGCTGGTCTCGATGAACAGGCGGTGGCCGTCGTCGACGAGCGCGCGGGTCGCGTCGCTGAAGCGGACCGTCTCCCGCAGGTTGCGGTACCAGTACTCGGCGTCGAGGGTGGCGGTGTCGAGCCGGCCGCCGGTGACCGCGGAGTAGAACGGCACCTGGCCCGTCCGCGGTGTCACCGACGCCAGTGCCGCCAGCAGTTCGTCGCGCAGCGCCTCGACCTCGGCGGAGTGTGAGGCGTAGTTGACCGGGATGACCCGGGCCCGCCCACCGGCGGCGTTCACCGCGTCGACGACGGCCTGTACCGCCGCCACCGGCCCGGAGATCACGGTGGCGGTCGCGCTGTTGACGGCGGCGATGCTGATCTCGGCGCCGATCGCGGCGGCCTGCCGCTCGACCTCCTCGGCCGGCAGGGCCACCGACGCCATCGTCCCGGCGCCGCTGATCCGGGCGATCGCCTGGCTGCGCAGGGCCACGATCCGGGCCGCGTCGTCGAGGGAGAGCGCGCCGGCGACGTACGCGGCGGCGATCTCCCCCTGGGAGTGGCCGACGACCGCGGCCGGCTCGACACCGAAGGAGCGCCACAGCTCGGCGAGCGCGACCAGGATCGCGAACAGCGCGGGCTGGACGACGTCGACCCGGTCGAGCGACGGCGCGCCCGGGGCCTCGCGCAGCACGTCCGGCAGGGACCAGTCGACGTGCCCGGACAGCGCGGCGGCCGCCTCGTGCAGCTTCGCGGCGAAGACCTCCGAGGTGTCCAGCAGCTGCCTGGCCATGCCGGCCCACTGCGACCCCTGCCCGGGGAAGACGAACACGACCGGGCCGGCCGTGGCCGCCGCTGGGACGGCGGTGTCCGCCACGGTGTCCGCCGCCTCCGCCAGGGCTGGGAGCGCCTCGGCATGGTCGGCCGCCACGACGGTGGTCCGGTACTCGAACAGGGCGCGGCGGGTCAGCAGGGCCTGCCCGACGTCGCGCAGGTCGAGGTCGGGGTGCGCGGTGAGGTGGGCGTGCAGGCGGGCGGCCTGGGCGCTCAGCGCGGCCGAGGTGCGGGCGGACAGCAGCAGGGGGACGGGACGGGGCGGGGCGGTGTCGGCGGTGGCGTCCGCGTCGGTGGTGTCCGCGTGGTTGTCGGCGATGCCGACGCCGGCGTCGGCTGCCGGGCTGAGGGTGACCGTGGCGCTGTCGCTGGTGCTGTCGGGTGCGGGGGGCGCTTCGAGGATGAGGTGGGCGTTGGTGCCGCTGATCCCGAAGGAGGAGACGGCGGCGCGGTGGGTGCCGGTGGGCCAGGGGGTGGGGGCGGTGGCCAGGGCGAGGGGGGTGGTGTCCCAGTCGAGGTGGGGGGTGGGTGTGGTGCTGGCGGGGATGGTCGCCGGAATGTGGGTGCGCTGGAGGGTGTGGGCGGTGGCGATGATGCCGGCGACGCCGGCGGCGGCCTGGGTGTGACCGATGGTCGCCTTGACGGCGGACAGGAGCAGGGGCTGGTCGGTGGGGCGGTGCTGGCCGTAGGTGTTGTGGAGGGCGTGGGCTTCGATGGGGTCGCCGAGGGTGGTGCCGGTGCCGTGGGTTTCGACGAGGTGGATGTCGGCGGGGGTCAGGCCGGCGTCGGTGAGGGCTGCGGTGATGACGCGCTGCTGGGACGGGCCGTTCGGCGCCGTGAGCTGGCTGCTGCGCCCGTCGGAGTTCACCGCGCTGCCGCGGACGACGGCGAGGACGGGGTGGTTGTTGCGCTGGGCGTCGGAGAGCCGTTCCAGGACGATCACGCCCGCGCCCTCGCCCCAGGCGGTGCCGTTGGCGTCCGCGGAGAAGGGCTTGCAGCGGCCGTCCGGCGCCAGCGCGTGCTGCCGGGAGAACTCGACGAACGTGTTCGGGGTCGCCATCACCGTGACCCCGCCGGCCAGAGCGAGGGTGATCTCGCCGCGGCGCAGGGCCTGGACGGCGAGGTGGACGGCGACGAGGGAGGAGGAGCAGGCGGTGTCGATGGTCAGGGCGGGGCCCTGCAGGCCGAGGGTGTAGGCGATCCGTCCGGAGGCGACGCTGCCGGCGCTGCCGGTGCCGAGGTAGCCCTCGAAACCGTCGGGCACCCGGCCCAGCAGCCGCAGTGCGTAGTCGTCGTACATGACGCCGGCGAAGACGCCGGTGGGGGTGCCGGTGAGGGTGGTGGGGTCGATGCCGGCGTGTTCGAGGGCTTCCCAGGTGGTTTCGAGCAGGAGGCGTTGTTGGGGGTCGATGGCGAGGGCTTCGCGGGGGGAGATGCCGAAGAAGTCGGGGTCGAAGTCGCCGGCGTTGTGGAGGAAGCCGCCGTGGCGGGTGTAGGAGGTGCCGGGGTGGTCGGGGTCGGGGTGGTAGAGGTGGCCCAGGTCCCAGCCGCGGTTGGTGGGGAATTCGGTGATGGCGCTGACCCCGGAGTTGATCAGTTCCCAGAGTTCGGTGGGGGTGGTGACGCCGCCGGGGAACCGGCAGCCCGCTCCCACGATCGCTATCGGCTCGTTCTCACGCGCGGTGACCTCGCGCAGCCGTCGACGGGTCTCCTGCAGATCCGTCGTCACCCGTCGCAGGTACTCCCGCAGTTTGTCCTCGTTAGCCATGGTGTTGTCAGCCCCTCAAACCGTCAGGGAGTACCGAGTTCGTTGTCGATGAAGGCGAAGATCTCGTCGTCGGACGCGTCGGGGGCCGGCCCCGCGGCACCGTTCCCACCACCGGTGTCGTGCCCGCCGTCGGTGCCGTTCCCGTCGCCGGGAGCACCGAGGTGGGCGCTCCCGTCCGTTGCGGCGAGCGCGTCGAGCAGCTTCCGCAAGCGTGCCGCGACGGCCTTGCGTCCCCCTTGGTCGGACGCGAGCGCCGGTAGCGCCGCCGCCAGCTCGTCCAGGCCGGCGAGCAGTGCCGCCGGGTCCGGGGCCGCCGCGGCGGCGAGCTGGCCGCGGACGTGGGTGGCCAGTTCGCCCACCGTCGGATAGTCGAAGACCAGCGTGGTGGGCAGCTGCAGCCCGGTCGCGTTGGTGAGCCGGTTGCGCAGCTCGACGGCGGTCAGCGAGTCGAACCCCAGGTCGAGCAGCCCACGCCGGTCGTCGAGGCTGGCCGAGGCGTCCAGGCCCAGGACGCCGGTGATCTCGCTGTGGACGAGGGCGCGGACCGCCGTGGTGCGGGCCGGCTCCGTCAGCGCGGCCCAGCGGTCGGCCGGCTGCCCGGCGCCGCCGTTGCGATCGGCCCCGGCGTCCGGCGCGGCCGCGCCCGATGGCAGGCCCGATGACAGGCCCGATGGCAGGCCCGATGGCAGGCCCGGTGCCGTGCCCGCTGCCGGGCGGGACGGCGTGGCGCTCCCGGCGGCGCCGGGGCGGGCCGGTACCAGCCCGCGGACCAGGCCGGCGGAACCCGGCCGGGTGGCCAGCGTCGGCAGGTCCAGCCGGGCGGGGACGAGGAGCGCGTCGTCCGCGCCCAGCGCCAGGTCGAACAGCTCCAGCGCGGACCGGTCGGGCAGCGGCAGGACGCCGGTGCGCGACAGTCGCCGCAGCGCGGCCGGATCCAGGCCGCCGCCCATCCCGTCCCCGTGCGCCCACAGGCCCCAGGCCAGCGAGATCGCCGGCAGGCCGCGGGCCCGCCGGTAGGCGGCGAGCGCGTCGAGGAACGTGTTGCCCGCCGCGTAGTTCGCCTGGCCGGGGTTGCCGACGACGCCGGCGACCGAGGAGAACAGGACGAACAGCGACAGATGACGGTCGGCGGTGGCCTCGTGCAGCGCCCAGGCCGCGTCCACCTTGGGCCGCAGCACCGCGTCGAGCCGCTCGGCGGTCAGCGACGTCACGATCCCGTCGTCGATCACGCCCGCGGCGTGGACCACCCCGGTCAGCGGGCGGTCGGCCGGCAACTCGTCGAGCAGCCGGCGCAGCGCGGCGCCGTCCGCCGCGTCGACGGCCGCGACCGTCACCGTCGCGCCCAGGCCGGTCAGCTCCTCGACGAGGTCCGACACGCCCGGCGCGGCGGATCCCCGCCGGCTCGTCAGCAGCAGCTGGCGCGCCCCGTGCGCGGTGACCAGCCGGCGGGCGATGAGACCGCCGAGGGCACCCGTCGCCCCGGTGACCAGCACCGTCCCGGCCTGAGCCGGGATCGAGGCCGATTCCGGTCCCGATCCCGACACCGGGGTCGAGGCCGGGGCCGCGGCGGCCGGTGGGCGCGGGCCGCCCCGGGTCAGGTGGGGCACGAGCGCCACCGAGCCGCGCAGCGCGAACTGGCTCTCGCCGGTGGCCAGCACCCCGGCCAGCGCCGCCGGGTCCGGGCCGGCGCCCTCGTCCTCGTCGGCATCGATGTCGACGAGGACGAAACGCCCGGGGTGTTCGGCCTGCGCGGTCCGCACCAGCCCCCAGACGGCGGCCGCCGCCGGATCCCGCACCTCCCCGACGTCACCGGCGGGCATCGCCCCCCGGGTCACCACGACGAGCCGGCTGCCGGCGGAACGCTCGTCCGCGAGCCATCGCTGCACCAGGTCCAGCGCCCATCGGGCGTACCGGTGCGCGGTGGCGGCGGTGCCGCCGTCCGCAGCGTTCGCTGTCTCGGGTGCCGCCGGCGCTGGCGCCGCTGTCTCTGCCGCGTCCGGCGTGGCCAGGGCGCGTGGCAGCGGGGCGAGCAGGACCGTCCCGTCCTCGGGCGGAGTCAGCTCGGCGTGCCGCTCGGCGCCGGGCAGGCCCAGGTCGTCGTCGCCCAGCACGGCCCACCGGGTCGGCGTCCCGGCGGGCGGGAACGGCAGCGGGTTCCAGGTCAGCCCGTACAGCGGTGGCCGGCCGCCGGCCGTCACCTGCCCGGYGTCGATCTCCCGGATCCGCAGGGACGCGACCGTGCCGAGGGGACGCCCCTCGGAGTCGGCGATGTCGATCCGGATGTCGTCCGGGGCGGTGCGGGTCAGGGTGGCGCGCAGCGTCGAGTGCCCACCGCTGGGCAGGCTGACCCCGCTCCAGGAGAACGGCACGGTCAGCCGTGCCTGCTCGCCGCTGTCCTCCGCCGTGACGAGCAGCACGTGCAGCAGGGCGTCGAGCAGGGCGGGGTGCGGAGTGAACACGCCCGCGTCCGCCGTCAGCGCGGCCGACGGGAGCGACACCTCCACGTGCAGGTCGTCGCCGGCCCGCCAGGCGGCGGTGAGGCCCTGGAAGGCCGGGCCGTACCGGTAGCCCCGATGCGCGAGCGCGTCGTAGGCGCCGGCCAGGTCGATGGCCCGCGCGCCCGCGGGCGGCCAAGCCGCCGCGCCGGGGGAGCTGTCCGGCGTGCCCTGGCCGTCCGGCGTGCCCTGGCCGTCCGGCGTGGGCTGGTCGTCCGGCGCGAGCTGCGCGGTCAGGTGGCCCCGCGCGTRCCGGCGCCAGGACGTCGCGGCGGTGCCGCCGTCCCCACCGGTCCCGTTGACGGCTCTGTCAGCGGCTCTGTCAGCGGCTCTGCCGCCGCTGCTGTTACCGCTCCCGTCACCGCCCCAGCCGTCGGTTTCGTCGGCGGGACGGGTGTGGATGCTGACCGCCCGGCGTCCCGCCGCGTCCGGCCCGGAAACGGTCAGCCGCAGGTGGCGGCCGCCCTCCTCGGGCAGGACCACCGGCTGTTCCAGGACCAGTTCGGCCAGCTGCCCGGCACCGACCCGCCGGCCGGCGTGCACCGCCAGCTCGACCAGGACGGCGCCGGGGACGACCACGCTGTCGGCCAGGCCGTGGTCGGTCAGCCAGGCCGCCGCGTCGCGGTCCAACCGGCCGGTGAAGATCACGCCGCCGTCGTCCGGCAGCTCGATCTCGGCGGCCAGCAGGGGATGGTCGCTGGAGCGCTGCCCGGCCCCGTCCGGGCCGGTGGGGGGTGGCGGGGGGTCCAGCCAGTAGCGCTGCCGCTGGAACGGGTAGGTGGGCAGCGGCACCGGACGCCTGGCGTCGCCGGCGAACACCGCGCGCCAGTCGACGCCCACACCGGCGACGAAGGCGGCGCCGAGCGCGGCGGCCAGCGTCTCCGGCTCCGGGCGGCCCCGGCGCAGCAGGGGGATCAGCGCGGGGGCCAACCCGTCGGCGTCGGCGAGCACCGCGTCGGCCATGGGGGTGAGCACCGCGTCCGGGCCGATCTCCAGGTAGCGGACCACCCCGCTGCCGTGCAGGGCGCGCACCGCGTCGGCGAAGCGCACCGCATCCCGGGCGTGGCGCACCCAGTACCCGGCGTCACGCAGCTCCTCGCCGCTCGCCGGTGCGCCGGTGAGCGTGGACACCACCGTCAGGCGTGGTTCGTGGTAGCTCAGCGTGGCCGCGTGCTGGCCGAACTCGGTGAGTATCGGCTCCATCAGCGGCGAGTGGAAGGCATGGCTGACCCGCAGCCGGCGGGTCTTCACCCCGCGTTCGGCGAGGACGGCGACGATCGCGTCGACGGCCGGGCCCGCCCCGGAGAGCACCGTCGCCTTCGGCGCGTTGACCGCGGCGATGCCCACCTGTCCGGCCTGCCCGGTCTGCTCAGTCCGTCCGGCCAGTTCGGCCAGCAGCGGGAGCACCTCGTCCTCGTCGGCGGCGACGGCCACCATCACCCCACCGGCCGGCAGTTGCTGCATGAGCCGGCCACGGACGGCGACCAGGGCGGCCGCGTCGGGCAGGGTGAGCACCCCGGCGACGTGGGCGGCGGCGATCTCGCCGATCGAGTGGCCGGCGACCGCGTCCGGGCGCAGCCCGAAGGACTCCAGCAGCCGGAACAGCGCCACCTGGAAGGCGAACAGGGCTGGCTGGGCGTAGCCGGTGGCGTCCAGCGCCGAGGCCAGGCCGCCCTCGCCCTCGGCCGGGGCCGGGGCGAAGACAAGATCGTGCAGGGGGCGGTCGAGATGGGGGTCGAGGTGGGCGGCGGCCTCGTCCCAGGCGGCGGCGAAGACGGGGTGGTGGTCGTGGAGTTCGCGGCCCATGCCGGGGCGTTGGCTGCCCTGGCCGGTGAACAGGAAGGCGGTGCGCCCTGGCAGGGTGGGCTGCCCGCGCCGCACCGTGGGCGTGCTGCGCCCCGCGGCCAGCGCGGCCAGGCCGTCGAGCGCTTCGCGCGGGTCGGCCGCGACCACGGCCGCCCGGTGCGGCAGCACGGCCCGGGCCGTCACCAGCGAGTATCCGACGTCGCGCAGGTCGAGGTCGGGGTGTGCGGTGAGGTGGGCGTGCAGACGGGTGGCCTGGGCGTTCAGGGCGGCGGGGGTGCGGGCGGACAGCAGCAGGGGGACGGCCGGAACGGGCCGCGGCCCGGCCGTGACAGCTGTGCTGGCTGTGCTGGCCGTGCTGGCAGTGACAGCGGTGTCAGCGCCGGTGTCGGTGGTGTGCGCGTGGCTGTCGTCGGTGTCGATGTCGGTGTCGGCCGTCGGGGTGGCGTCAGCCGCGCTGGTGGTGCGTGCGTCCGAAATACCTGAGATACCCGAAGTGATCGAAATACTCGAAGCGTCGGGAGCGTCGATGACGCGGGATGCGTCGCCGGGGGGCGCTTCGAGGATGAGGTGGGCGTTGGTGCCGCTGATCCCGAAGGAGGAGACGGCGGCGCGGTGGGTGGTGGTGGGCCAGGGGGTGGGGGTGGTGGCCAGGGCGAGGGGGGTGGTGTCCCAGTCGAGGTGGGGGGTGGGTGTGGTGCCGGCGGGGACGGTGGCCGGGATGTGGCTGTTACGCAGGGTGTGCGTGGTGGTGATGATGCTGGCGATGCCGGCGGCGGCCTGGGTGTGACCGATGGTGGCTTTGATCGTGGAGAGGAACAGGGGCTGGTCGGCCGGGCGGTGCTGGCCGTAGGTGTTGTGAAGCGCCTGGGCTTCGATGGGGTCGCCGAGGGTGGTGCCGGTGCCGTGGGTTTCGACGAGGTGGATGTCGGCGGGGGTGAGGCCGGCGTCGGCGAGGGCGGTGGTGATCACACGCTGCTGGGCGGGGCCGTTGGGGGCGGTCAGGCCGTTGGAGGCGCCGTCGGAGTTGACGGCGCTGCCGCGGATGACGGCGAGGACGGGGTGGTTGTTGCGCTGGGCGTCGGAGAGCCGTTCCAGGACGATCACGCCCGCGCCCTCGCCCCAGGCGGTGCCGTTGGCGTCGGCGGAGAAGGGTTTGCAGCGGCCGTCGGGGGCGAGGCCGCGTTGGCGGGAGAACTCGATGAAGGTGGCGGGGCTGGCCATGACGGTGGCGCCGCCGGCCAGGGCGAGGGTGATCTCGCCGCGGCGCAGGGCCTGGACGGCGAGGTGGACGGCGACGAGGGAGGAGGAGCAGGCGGTGTCGATGGTCAGGGCGGGGCCCTGCAGGCCGAGGGTGTAGGCGATCCGTCCGGAGGCGACGCTGCCGGCGCTGCCCGTCACCAGGTATCCCTCGAGGGACGCCGGCGCGCTGGGCGCCAGGTGCAGCCGGGCGCCGTAGTCGTCGTACATGACGCCGGCGAAGACGCCGGTGGGGGTGCCGGTGAGGGTGGTGGGGTCGATGCCGGCGTGTTCGAGGGCTTCCCAGGTGGTTTCGAGCAGGAGGCGTTGTTGGGGGTCGATGGCGAGGGCTTCGCGGGGGGAGATGCCGAAGAAGTCGGGGTCGAAGTCGCCGGCGTTGTGGAGGAAGCCGCCGTGGCGGGTGTAGGAGGTGCCGGGGTGGTCGGGGTCGGGGTGGTAGAGGTGGCCCAGGTCCCAGCCGCGGTTGGTGGGGAATTCGGTGATGGCGCTGACCCCGGAGTTGATCAGTTCCCAGAGTTCGGTGGGGGTGGTGACGCCGCCGGGGAACCGGCAGCCCGCTCCCACGATCACGATTGGGTCGTCGTCCGGCGCGGCGGAGGTGCCCGACGTGACGACCGCGGCGACCGTGGCGGCCGTGGCCGCTGTGTCGTCGGCCGCGGACAGGTGGTCACGTAGCAGGTACCCGGTGAGCGCCGTCGGCGTCGGGTAGTCGAAGATCAGCGCTGTCGGCAGGGTCAGCCCGGTCGCGGCGGCCAGCTTGTTGCGCAGCTCGACCGCGGTCAGCGAGTCGAAGCCGAGCTCGTTGAACGTGCGGTCGGCCTCGACGGTCTCCCCGGCCGCGTAGCCGAGCACCGCCGCGACGCCGCGGTGCACCAGGGCGGCCACGGCGTCGGCCCGCTCCTGTGGGGGCAGCGCCAGCAGCCGGTCGCGCGGCGTCTGCCCGGCCGGGTCGCCGCCGGCGTCGGTGCCGGCACCGACGCCGGCGGGCCGTGGCCGGCGGGCGGCCACCAGGCTGCGCAGCGGGGGCGGCACGACCGAGCCCGGCGCGCTCAGCGGCGTCGGATCCAGCCGGGCCGGAACGAGCACCGGATCCCGCGCGCCGAGCGTCGCGTCGAACAGTTCCAGCCCCTCGTCCAGGTCGAGGGGTACGACCCCGGTGCGGGTCAGGCGGGCGAGGTCGGCCCGGCTCAGGTCGGCGCCGAGCCCGGCCTCGCCGCCCCACAGCCCCCAGGCCAGGGAGGTGCCCGGCAGCCCGCGGGCCACCCGGTGGGTGGCGAGGGCGTCGAGGACGGCGTTGGCCGCGGCGTAGTTGGCCTGGCCGGCGGTACCGAGAATCCCGGTCACCGAGGAGAACAGCGAGAAGATCCGCAGGTCCAGCTCCCGGGTGAGCTCGTGCAGGTTCCACGCCGCGTCCACCTTCGGCCGCAGCACCGCGTCCAGCCGCTCGGGGGTGAGCGCCTCGACGATCGCGTCGTCGAGCACCCCGGCGGCGTGCACGACCGCGATCAGGGGATGCTCCGCCGGTATGGCGGCGAGCAGTTCGCGCAGCGCGTCGCGGTCGGCGACGTCGCCGGCGGTGACGGTGACGGCGGCGCCCAGCTCGGTCAGTTCCGTGGCCAGCTCGTCGGCGCCGGCCGCGGCGCGGCCACGCCGGCTGACCAGGAGCAGGTGACGGGCACCGTGCACGGTCACCAGCCGGCGGGCGATCAGCCCGCCGAGCAGGCCGGTGGCACCGGTGACGAGCACCGTGCCGTCGTCGAGCCGGGGTGTCTCGCCCCCCGGCGCCGCCGCCGCCAGCCGGGGGACGTACGCCGTCGTGCCGCGCAGCGCGAGCTGGGGCTCGTCGAGCGGCAGATCGGTGGGTACCGGGCTGACAGCGCCATGCGCTCCGTCCGTGCCAGCCGTGCCAGCCGTGTCAGCCGTGTCAGCCGTGTCAGCCGCGCGGTCCACGTCGAGCAGGACGAACTGGTCGGGATGCTCGGTGGCGGCTGTGCGGACCAGCCCCCAGGCGGCGGCCGCCGCCGGATCGGTCACTTCGTCACCGTCGGAGACGGAGACTGCTCCTTGGGTGACCACGATCAGTCGGGCGTCGGCCGGTCGGCTCTCGGCGTCGGCCAGCCACCGCTGGACGGCGTGCAGCGTCTCGTGGGCGGTGCGCCGGGCCGCGGCGTCCACCTCCACCGGGCCGTCGGGTCCCGTCCCGGCCGGGTCGTGCCGCAGGTCCAGGACGGTCCAGCCGGGAGGCACCTGTGTCGATGCCGGCGCGGTGCCGGGCCACCAGGTCAGCGGCTGCCAGGCCAGCGTGTGCAGCGAGCCGTTGCGACCGCCGCCGGCGGCGGCGATCCGGGCCCGGTCGACTGTCGCGAGGGTCAGCGCCGCCACGGTCAGCAGCGGGTTGTCCGCACTGTCGGTGAGGGTCAGCGTGACCGTGCCGGTGCCGGCCGGGACGATCCGGACCCGCACCGTGCGCGGGAAGGCGCTGGTGTGCAGGCGGACGTCGGACCAGGCGAACGGCACCCGCGTACCGGCGCTGGCACCCTCCGCCGGGAGAGCGGCGTCGAAGGCGAGCGGGTGCAGGGCGGCGTCCAGCAGCGCCGGGTGCGGCAGGAAGCCGGGCGCGGACGTGTCGCCGTCCGGACCCGCGGCCGCCTCGGCGGCCACGTCGGCCACGTCGGCGGCCACGTCGACGGTCACCTCGGCGTAGGCCGCCTCCCCGTCGCGCCACAGCCGGCGCAGCCCCCGGAACGCCGGGCCGTAGCCGTACCCGTGCTCGGCGAGCCGGTCGTACCCGTCGCCGATCGGGATCTCGGTGGCGGTGGCCGGCGGCCAGGGCAGCGGGCCGTCGCCGGCACCCGGCACCGGTGCCGGCGGCACGGGGGTGTCCGCGGCGGCGAGCACCCCGGCGGCATGCCGGGTCCACTGCGGGCGGCCCGTCCGCGGCGGGCTGGAGTGGATCGCCACCGGCCGGTCACCGGCGTCGTTCGGGGCACCCACCGTCACCTGGACGCGCACCGCCTCCCGGTCCGGCAGCACCAGCGGGCTGTGCAGGGTGAGCTCGCGCAGCGCGCCGGAGCCCACCAGCCGGGCGGCGTGCAGGGCCAGTTCGACCACGGCGGCGCCCGGCAGCACCGGGGTGCCGAACAGGGCGTGGTCGGCCAGCCACGGCGTGCTGGCCAGCGACACCGTCCCGGTGAGCACCACGCCGGCGTCATCCGGCAGCTCGACCGCGCCTCCCAGCAGCGGATGCTCGGTGTTCCACAGGCCCAGCCCGTCCGCGTCCGGCCGGGTCGGGGCCGGGTCGAGCCAGTACCGGGCGTGCTGGAAGGCGTATGTCGGCAGCGCGGTCCGGCGGGCGCCGGGCAGCGCCCGCGCCCAGTCCAGGGCGCTGCCGTGCGCGTACAGGCGGGCCAGCGCCACGGTCAGCGTCTCGGCCTCCGGCCGGCCGGAGCGCAGCGACGGCACCAGGGCCGCGGTGGCGGCCCGCTCGCCGTCAAGGCCGTCACGCGCCATCGCGGTCAGCACCGCGTCCGGGCCGACCTCCAGGAAGCTGGAGACGCCCTGACCGTCCAGGTAGCGGACGCCGTCGAGGAAGCGGACGGTGCCGCGCAGCTGGGCGGCCCAGTAGTCCGCCGAGGCGAGCTGCTCGACGCCTGCCGGGCGGCCGGTCACGTTGGAGATGACGGGGATGCGGGGCGCGGTGACGTTCAGGTTGCCGACCACCGCCCGCAGTTCGTCGAGGACGGGGTCCATGTGCGCCGAGTGGAAGGCGTGGCTGACCCGCAGCTGGCGGACCCGACGGCCGCGGGCGCGCCAGCCGGCGGCCACCCGCTGGGCGATGTCGGCCGATCCGGAGATCACGACCGCGGTCGGGCCGTTGACGGCGGCGATGTCCACCGTCCCGGTGGCGTCGGTCGAGGAGCCAGCCGAGGTGCCGGCCCGGGTGGCGGCCAGAGCTTCGGCCAGGCTGGCGGTGACCTCCTCCTCCGTCGCCTCGATGGCGATCATCGCTCCGCCCGCCGGCGCGGCCTGCATCAGCCTGGCGCGGGTCGCCACCAGCGTGGCGGCGTCGCTGAGGGTCAGCGCCCCGGCCACGTGGGCGGCGGCGATCTCCCCGATGGAGTGGCCGGCGACGAAGTCGGGCCGCAGCCCACGGTGCTCGACCAACCGGAACAGCGCCACCTCCAGCGCGAACAGCGCCGGCTGGGTGTAGGCGGTCTGGTCGATCAGCGCCGCGGCGTCGCTGCCCGGCGCGGCGAACAGGATCTCCCGCAGCGGGTGGTCGAGCAGCGGGTCGAACTCAGCGATGATCTCGTCGAGCGCCGCCCGGAACACCGGCTCGGCGCGGTGGAGCTCCGCCCCGGCGCCGGGCCGCTGCGCGCCCTGGCCGGTGAACAGGACGGCGGTGCGGACCCCCCGGGCCGCGGTCTCCCGGGCGGCCAGGTTCTCCTCGCCGCGTTCCACCGCGGCCAGCCCGGCCAGCAGCGTCGCCGTGTCCCGGCCGGCGACGACGGCGGCCCGCCCGAGGCGGGCGCGGGCGGTGGCCAGCGAGAACGCGATGTCGCGGATGTCCGGCGCGGGCTGTTCGGCGACGAACCGGCGCAGCGCCCCGGCCTGGGCGCGCAGCGCCGCGTCGTCGTGCCCGGACACCACCCAGGCCACCGGCGCCGTCTCGCCCGAGGCGGTGCCAGCGCTGTCGACGGTGCCGGTGCCGTCAGCGGCAGTGCTGTCGGCGGTGTCGGCGGTGTCGGCGTCGGTGGTGTCCACGTCCGTCCCGGCGGCCGGGGCGACGGTGATCACCGCCTCGGCGCTGTCCGCGGCGGTGGGCTGCTCCAGGATGACGTGGGCGTTGGTACCGCTGATCCCGAACGACGACACCGCGGCCCGCCGGGGGCGTCCCGGCCCGTCCGGCCAGGTCACCGGTTCGGTGAGCAGCCGGACCGCCCCGGCCGACCAGTCCACGTGCTCGCTCGGCGCGTCGACGTGCAGCGTGCGGGGCAGTGCGCCGTGCCGCATCGCCTCGATCATCTTGATCACGCCGCCGACCCCGGACGCGGCCTGGGAGTGCCCGATGTTCGACTTCAGCGAGCCCAGCCAGCAGGGCTGGTCCGCCGGCCGCCGCTGGCCGTAGGTGGCCAGCAGCGCCTGGGCCTCGATCGGGTCACCCAGCCGGGTGCCGGTGCCGTGCCCTTCGACCGCGTCGACGTCGGCGGTGGTGAGCCCGGAGCTGGCCAGCGCCGCGCGGATGACCCGTTCCTGCGCCGGCCCGTTCGGGGCGGTCAGGCCGTTGCTGGCGCCGTCGGAGTTCACCGCCGAGCCGCGCAGCACCGCCAGCACCGGGTGGCCCGCCCGCCGGGCGTCGGACAGCCGCTCGACGAGGAGCAGGCCGGCCCCCTCGCTCCAGCCGGTGCCGTCGGCGCCGGTCGCGTACGACCGGCACCGGCCGTCCGGGGACAGGCCGCGCTGCCGGCTGAACTCGATGAACGTGCCCGGCGAGGCCATCACGGTGACGCCGCCGGCCAGGGCCAGGTCGCACTCCCCGGCCCGTATCGCCGCCGCGGCCAGGTGCAGCGCCACCAGCGACGAGGAGCAGGCGGTGTCGACGGTGACCGCGGGCCCCTCCAGCCCGTAGACGTAGGCCAGCCGGCCCGACACCACGCTGGAGGTGTTCCCRGTCAGCAGGTAGCCTTCGACGTTCTCCGGGGTGGCGGGCAGCCGGCTGGCGTAGTCGTCGTACATCACGCCGGCGAACACGCCGGTGCGGGAGCCGCGCAGCGCCGTCGGATCCAGGCCGGCGCGCTCGAAGGCCTCCCAGGCGACCTCCAGCAGCAGCCGCTGCTGCGGGTCGGTGGCCAGAGCCTCCCGTGGGGAGATACCGAACAGGTCGCGGTCGAACTGGTCGGCGTCGTGCAGGAACCCGCCGTGACGGGTGTAGGTCCGGCCCGGGATGTCGGGATCCGGGTCGTAGAGGGCGTCGACGTCCCAGCCGCGGTTGGTGGGGAAGTCGCTGATCGCGTCGGTGTCGGTGGCGACCAGCCGCCACAGGTCCTCCGGGGAACGCACCCCGCCGGGGTAGCGGCAGGCCGCGGCCACGATCGCTATCGGGTCGTCGACGTCCGCGGCCGTCGCGGTGGCCCGGCGGGCCGGTGAGGCCGCCGGCTGGCCGGCCGTGGCCGGCGAGGGCGCGAGCTGGGCGAGCAGGAAGCGGGCGAGCGCCGCCGGGGAGGGGTGGTCGAACACGGCGGTGGCCGGCAGCCGCAGGCCGGTGGCGGTGCCCAGCCGGTTGCGCAGTTCGACCCCGGCGAGGGAGTCGAAGCCCAGGTCACGGAAGGACCGCTGCGGGTCCAGCGGCGTACCCGGCGGATGGCCGAGGACGGCCGTCGCGGTCGCGTTCACCAGGTCGAGGACGACGCGCTCGCGCTCGTCGGGGTCGGTCGCGGCGGCCAGCTCCGGCCAGGAGCCGCCCGCCCCGCCCGCCGCGCCGGGCCGGGCCGCCGCGGCAGCGGCGGAGACGGGGGTGGGGACGAGGTCGCGCAGGACCGTCGGCGCCTCGCCCTCGATCGTCGCCGGGGTGAGCCGGGCCGGGACGAGCAGCCCGCCGCCGTGCGCGACCGCCGCGTCCAGCAGGTGCACGCCCAGGTCGGCGGGCAGCGGCGCGACGCCGCGCCGCCGCCAGCGCAGCACGTCGGCGTCGGTGAGCCCGACGGCCATGCCGCCCGCGGCCGCGTCCCACAGCCCCCAGGCCAGGGCGGTGGCGGGACGCCCGTCGGCGCGCAGCGCCTGCGCGAGCGCGTCGAGGAACGTGTTCGCGGCGGCGTAGTTGGCCTGCCCGGCGGTGCCCAGCAGCCCGGAGATGGACGAGAAGAGCACGAACGCGGTGAGCGGGATGTCGCGGGTCAGCTCGTGCAGGTTCCAGGCACCGTCGATCTTGGGACGGAGGACCGCGTCCAGCGCCTGGGGGGTCAGACCGGTGACGGTGGCGTCGTCGAGGACGCCGGCCGCGTGGATGACGGCGGTCAGCGGATGCTCCGCCGGCACGTCCGCCAGCGCCGCCGCGAGCGCGGCGCGGTCGGCGGTGTCCGCCGCGGCGACGGTCACCGTAGCGCCGCGCTCGGTGAGGTCGGCCACCAGCTGGCCCACTCCGGGGGTGTCGGCGCCGCGGCGGCCGACCAGCAGCAGCCGGCGGGCACCGCCGGTGACGAGATGCCGGGCGACCAGGGCGCCCAGCCCGCTGGTCCCGCCGGTGATCAGTATTGTGCCGGCCGCGTCCCACACCGGCTCGGCGGGGCCGGGGACGGCTTCCGCCCGGGAGATCCGCGGGACGTACGCCGTCCCGTCCCGCAGCGCCACCTGCTCCGGCCCGCCCGGGGTGAGCCCGGTGAGCGCGGCCGTCCACCACCTGGCGGGACCGTCCGTTGCCGTTGCCGGCTGGTCCGCCGGGGCGGTGGCCGCGGTGGGCCCGGCGGGCTCGGCGGGCACCGCGGGCTCGTCGATGTCGACGAGCCCGAACCGGCCCGGATGCTCGGTCTGCGCGGTGCGTACCAGCCCCCACACGGCGGCGTTGACGAGGTCGGTCACCACGTCGCCCGGGCGGGCGGCGACCGCGCCCCGGGTGACGAACACCAGCCGCCGGGTGCCGTCCGGGTCGGCGGTGAGCCAGTCGCGGACCAGCCGCAGCGCCCGCGTCGCGGCTCCGCGCGCCGCCGCCGGCAGGTCCGCGCCGGGCTCGGCCGGCGGTACCGGCGGCACGACGACGTCCCCCTCGCCGGGGAACGCCACCTCGGCCGCCGCGGCCAGGTCGTCGGGAGACGCCAGGCCGTCGAGCAGGGCGAAGCGCGGCGTGTCCGTGTCCGTGTCGGCCGAGCCAGCGGCGTCCGCCGTGTCCGCGGAGCCGGCTGAGGAGGCGGCGCCGAGGCTGGCACCGGCGCCGGGGAGGTCCGCTGTACGCCAGGTCAGCGTGTGCAGCGCGGAGGCCGGGTCGAGCCCGGACCGGCCGAGCCGCTGCCGGGACACCGGGCGCAGCACGACCGAGGCGATCTCGCCGACGGGCGCGCCGTCCTGGTCGAACAGCGCGAGCGCGAACGCGTCCGGCCGGATCCGCGTTGCCGTCACGCGGAGCACATTCGGTGCCACGGCGGGCAGCCGGGCTCCGCTCCAGGAGAAGGGCAGGGCGATATCGCTGCCCACCTGCTGTGGCGCGAGCTCGAGCACCAGCGGGTGCAGGGCCGCGTCGAGCAGCGCCGGGTGGACACCGAACCCGTCGCTGTCCGCCGTCGCCGCATCGGGCAGCGCGACCTCGAAGCGCAGCGTGTCCCCGTCCCGCGCCAGCCGGCGCAGGCCGGTGAACGCCGGCCCGTACTCGTAGCCGTGCTCGGCGAGGCGCCGGTAGGCGGCGTCCAGCACCGCGCCGTCCGGCTCCGGCCAGTCCGCCCCGGCAGGGGGCGTCGTAGCGGACAGGCTGTCGTCCGCTACGACGGCGGTGAGCACTCCGGAGGCGTGCCGGGTCCAGGCGGAGGCACCGGCCGGCGCCGGCCCGGTGCCGGTGGCGCCGTCCGCGCCGGCGCTGCCGCCGGCACCGGTGGACGGCGTGGGGCCGTCCACCCGGGCGTGGATGTCGACGGGGCGGCGGCCGGCCGAGTCCGGACGGCCGACGACGACCTGCAGGCGCACGGCGGCGTCGGCCGGCAGCGCGAGCGGCTCCTCCAGGGCCAGGTCGGCCACGACGGGGTGGCCCACCCGGGCGCCCGCGGCCAGGGCCAGGTCGAGCAGGGCGGTCCCGGGCAGCAGTACCCGGCCGTCGATGACGTGGTCGGCCAGCCACGGCCGGGCCGCGCGCGAGACCCGGCCGGAGAACACCGCCTCGTCCCGGTCCGCGAGGTCGAGGCGCAGGTCGAGCAGCGGGTGCCCGGCCGCGTCCGGGCCGGCTGTCGCGGTGGGGGCGGTCAGCCAGTACCGCTGCCGGGTGAACGGGTAGGTCGGCAGGTCGACCCGGCGGGCGCCGGGGAAAACCGCCCGCCAGTCCGGCGCGGTTCCGTTCGCCCACAGCGTGCCCAGGGCGGCGGTGACCGTCGCGTCCGCCGGACGGTCGGGGCGCAGCAGCGGGACGGCCACGGCGTCGGCGGCCGTGGCGCTGATGGCCTGCCGGGCGGCGGCGGTCAGCGTCGCGTCCGGCCCCAGCTCCAGGTAGGTTCGCACGCCGCGGGCGTCGAGGTCGCGGACGGCGTCGTGGAAGCGCACGGTGCCGCGCAGCTGGGCGACCCAGTAGTCCGGCGAGGTGAGCTCCTCGTCGGTGGCGAGGGTGCCGGTGGCGGTGGAGACGATCGGGATACGCGGCGGGTGGAAGCTCAGAGCGGCGGCGACGGCGCGGAACTCGGCCAGGACCGGGTCCATGTGCCCCGAGTGGAAGGCGTGGCTGACCCGTAGCCGGCCGGTCCGCCGGCCCTGTTCCCGCCAGTGCGCGGCGACCCGTTCGACCGCGTCGGCGTCACCGGAGACGACGACGGCGTTCGGCCCGTTCACGGCGGCCAGGTCGACGACCGCCCTGGCGCCGGTCCCGGCGTCACGGCCAGGGTCCGAGCTGGCGTCCGAGCTGGCGTCCGGGTCGGCGGCAGCGTCGGTGTCCGACCTGGTGGCACCGTCAGCGTCCGACCTGGTGGCATGTTCGGCGTCCAGTTCGGCGCGCAGGGCTGCGATGCTGTCGCGCACCTCCCGCTCGGTCGCGGCGATAGCGATCATCACACCACCCGGCTGGCCGGACTGCATCAGCCGGCCCCGGGCGACGACCAGCGTCGCGGCGTCGGGCAGGGACAGCACACCGGCGACGTGGGCGGCGGCCAGCTCCCCGATGGAGTGCCCGACGAGCAGGTCGGGCCGCAGCCCCAGCCCTTCGGCGAGCCGGAACAGCGCCACCTCCAGCGCGAACAGCGCCGGCTGGGTGTAGGCGGTCCGGTTCAGCAGTGCTGCTTCCGGGGTGTCGGGGGCCGCGAGGATCAGCTCCGCCAGCGGCCGGTCGAGATGCCGGTCGAGCGCGGCGAGGACCTCGGCCAGCGCGTCGGCGAAGACCGGTGAGCGCTCCCACAGCTCCCGGCCCATGCCGGGACGCTGGGAGCCCTGGCCGGCGAAGAGGAACGCGGTCGGGCCGGTGGCGTCGGGGACCCGGCCACGGATCACCCCCGCGTCGGCGCTGTCGCGGGCGAGCGCGTCGAGGCCGGCGAGCAGCGTTGCGCGGTCGGCGCCCGGCACCGCGGCGCGCACCGGCAGGCCGGCCCGGGAGGTGGCCAACGAGAAGGCGATGTCGTCGACCGGTGTCGCCGGGTTCGCCGTGGCGAAGGCGTGCAGGCTGCGGGCCTGCGCCCGCAGCCCGGCCTCGTCACGGGCCGACAGCGGCCACAGCGACGGGGACGGGGTGGCCGGGCCGCGGGTGTCCGTGACCCCGTCCGGGGCCGCGTCTGTGGCCGCGTCCGGGGCCGGTTGGCCCGACTCGGCAGCGGCGGCCGGGGGCTGGCCTAGCACCGGCGCGGGCACCGGTTCGGGGGCACCCGGCGCCTCCTCGATGATGACGTGCGCGTTGGTGCCGCTGATCCCGAAGGACGACACCGCCGCCCGGCGCGGCTCGGCGCCGGCCGGCCAGGCGACCGGCTCCGTCAGCAGCCGTACGTCACCCGACGACCAGTCCACGTGCGGGGACGGGGCGTCCACGTGCAGGGTGCGCGGCAGCTCACCGCGCCGGAGCGCACCGATCACCTTGATCACGCCGCCGATGCCGGCCGCCGCCTGGGTGTGCCCGATGTTCGACTTCAGCGAGCCCAGCAGCAGTGGCCCGCGCTCCCCCCGGTCCCGGCCGTAGGTCGCGAGGATCGCCCCGGCCTCGATCGGGTCGCCGAGGGTCGTCCCGGTGCCGTGTGCCTCGACCGCGTCGACCTGGGACGGGGTGAGGCCCGCGCCGGCGAGCGCGGTCCGGATCACCCGTTCCTGCGCCGGCCCGCTGGGGGCGGTCAGCCCGTTGCTCGCCCCGTCCGAGTTCACCGCCGACCCCCGCAGGACGGCGAGCACCGGGTGGCCGAGCCGGGTCGCGTCGGAGAGGCGTTCGAGCACCACGATGCCGACGCCCTCGGCCCAGCCGGTGCCGTCGGCCGCGGCGGCGAACGCCTTGCAGCGCCCGTCGGCGGCCAGCCCCCGCTGGCGGCTGAACTCGACGAACATCCCCGGGGTGGACATCACCGCCACCCCGCCGGCCAGCGCCAGCGAGCACTCGCCCAGCCGTAGCGCTCCCGCGGCCAGGTGCAGCGCGACAAGCGACGACGAGCAGGCGGTGTCGACGGTCACCGCGGGGCCTTCCAGGCCCAGGGTGTAGGCGACCCGGCCGGAGATCACGCTGGTGGCCCCGCCGGTGAGCAGGTAGCCGGCGGAGCCGTCCGCCGGCTGGTGCAGGCGCGGCCCGTAGTCCACGGGGGAGGCGCCGACGAACACGCCGGTGCGGCTGCCACGCAGCGAGACCGGGTCGATGCCGGCGCGTTCCACCGCCTCCCAGGACGTTTCCAGTACCAGCCGCTGCTGTGGGTCCATGGCGGCGGCCTCGCGTGGCCCGACGCCGAAGAAGGCGGCGTCGAACCGGTCGGCGTCGGCCAGGAAGCCACCGGCGCGCACGTAGGAGCTGCCCGGCTGGTCGGGGTCGGGGCCGAACAGGGCGGCGAGGTCCCAGCCCCGGTCGGTCGGGAAGCCGGAGATGGCGTCGGTGCCGGCCGTCACGAGGTCCCAGAGGTCCTCCGGCGTGGCGACCGCGCCCGGATAGCGGCAGCCGATGCCCACGATCGCGATCGGTTCGTCCGCGGGCCCGGGTTCGCCCGGCCCGTCGGTGGGCGGCGTCGCCGTGCCGGTGGCACCGGTGGCGCTGTCGCCGGCGAGCGCGTCGGAGAGATGGCGGGCCAGCGCCGCCGGGGTCGCGTGGTTGAAGGTGACGGCGCTGTCCAGCCGCAGCCCGGTCGCCGCGGCCAGCCGGTCGCGCAGTTCGACGGCGCCGAGCGAGTCGAAGCCGAGCTCCCGGAAGGTGTGGCGCGCGTCGATCTCGTCCGTCCCGACGTGGCCGAGCACCAGGGCGACGGTGGTACGGACCAGGTCGAGCAGGCGCCGTTCCCGCTCGGCGCCGGCGAGCCCGGCCAGCCGGGCGGCCCGGTCGGCGGCCGGCGTCGCCGTGGTCCCGCCGACGCCGGTGGTGACGTCCGCGGCGCTCCCGGCGTCCGTGCCGTGCGTGGCCGCCGCGGCGGTGATGCCGGCCACGGGCGCCTCGACGGTCGGCCCGGTGGGGGGCCCGGCAGCGGACACAGTGGTGGGCCCGGCGGTGGGCGTGCTGATCCAGTGCCGGCGCCGCTGGAAGGGGTAGGTCGGCAGCTCCACCCGCCTGGCCGGGTGGCCGCGCCGGCCGGCCACCGCCGGCCAGTCCACCGCGGTGCCGGCGGTGAAGACGGTCGCCACCGCGGTCACCAGCGACTCCGGCTCACCGCGGCCCCGGCGCAGGGCAGCGGCCAGTACCGGCTCGTCCGCCGGCCCGTCCGCGGCGTCCCGCAGCACCTCGCGGGTGAGTGCGGTGAGGGCGGCGCCGGGACCCAGCTCCAGGAACGTGGTCACGCCCTCGGCGGCGAGGGCGCGGATGCCGTCGCCGAACCGGACCGGCTGCCGGACGTGGTCGACCCAGTAACCGGCCGTGGTCAGGTCACCGGA
Source organism: Protofrankia sp. BMG5.30 (assembly GCF_001983005.1). Lineage (NCBI taxonomy): Bacteria > Bacillati > Actinomycetota > Actinomycetes > Frankiales > Frankiaceae > Protofrankia > Protofrankia sp. BMG5.30. The sequence continues at coordinate 33,450 of NZ_MOME01000023.1, forward strand.
GCCGGCCAGCCTGCCTGCGACGTTGGAGATCACTGGCAGGGTGGGCTCCGCGAACGTCAGCTCGGAGGCGACCTGCCGGAACGCCGGCAGCATCGGTTCCATCAGCGGCGAGTGGAACGCGTGGCTGACGGTGAGCCTGCTGGTACGCCGGCCCTGGGCCCGGAAGTGCTCCGCGATCGCGGTGACGGCGTCCTGCTCGCCGGAGACGACCACCGCGCGGGGGCCGTTGAGGGCGCCGAAGCCGACCGTCCCGGACAGCAGCGGCGCGACCTCCTCCTCGGAGGCCTCCACCGCGACCATGGCGCCGCCGGGCGGCAGATCCCGCATCAGCGTGCCGCGCGCCACCACCAGGGCGGCCGCGTCGGGCAGCGACAGCACCCCGGCGACGTGTGCCGCGGCGAGCTCGCCCACCGAGTGCCCGGCCAGCAGGTCCGGGCGGATCCCCCAGCTCTCGACCAGCCGGTACAGCGCGACCTCGATCGCGAACAGCGCCGGCTGGGTGTACGCGGTGACGGCGAGCGTCTCCGCCGGGCCGTCGAACACCAGCTCGCCCAGGGGACGGTCCAGGTGCCGGTCCAGGTGCGCGACCACCTCGTCGAAGGCGGCGGCGAAGGCGGGGAACGCGGCGTGCAGCCCTCGGCCCATGCCCGGGTACTGGCTGCCCTGCCCGGAGAACAGCACGGCCAGCTTTGCCGGCCCGCCGTCGGCGGTACGCCGGATCCGGCCGCGGATCACGCCTGCGGCCGGCTGGTTGTCCGCGAGCGCGCGCAGGCCGGCCCGCAGTGCGCCGCCGGTGCGCCCGATGACGACCGCGCGTTCCTCGAACGCCGTCCTGGTGGTCGCCAGCGCCACGGCCACGTCCACCGGATCCACCGTGCCCGCTGGATTGCCCGCTGGATTGCCCACTGGATTGCCCACCGGATTGCCCACCGGATTGCCCGCTGGATCCGTGCCCGCCGGCTCCGCAGGGGCATCCGCTGACTCCGCCGGACCGGGCTGCTCCGGGCGCGCGCTGTCGGGGCCGGCGTCGTCACCGCGCTGGTCGTCGACAGGCTGGTCCTCGGCGAGCTGGTCGGCAAGCTGGTCCGCGAGGCGCCCGGCGGCGGCGCGCAGGGCGTCCGTGCCCCGGGCGGAGACCACCCAGGGCACCACGGCGGAAACCGGCCGCGACACCACGGCCGGTTCTGAGGCGGTGTCCGTTTCCGCGGTGTCCGTTTCCGCAGTGGCGGCTTCCGCAGTGGCGGCCGGCTGTGAGGAGATAGCCGGTTGTGAGATGACGGTCGGTGGTGAGCTGACAGAGGGTGAGCTGCCAGAGCCGGCCGGACGGGCGGTCGGACGCCGCCCGGGCGCCGTCTCGGCGGGGTGGCCCGTTGCCGCAGGCGGCGCGGACACCACGACGTGGCAGTTCGTCCCGCCCATGCCGAAGGAGCTGACACCGGCGAGCGCCGGTCTGTCCCCGGCGGCCCGCGGCCACTCGGTCAGGGCGGTCTGCACCCGCAGGTTCAGCTCGTCGAGTGGGATGCGCGGATTCGGCCGGACGAAGTTCAGGTTCGGCGGGATCTCGCCGTGGCGCAGGCTCAGCGCCACCTTGAGCAGCCCGACGATGCCGGCGGCACCCTCGAGGTGGCCGACGTTCGTCTTGGCCGAGCCGACCAGCAGCGGCGAGCCGGCGGGCCGGCCGCGGCCGAGCACAGCGGCGAGGGCCGCCGCCTCGATCGGGTCACCCGCCGCCGTGCCGGTGCCGTGCAGCTCCACGTAGTCGACCGTGCGGGGGTCGACGCCGGCCTGCCGGTACGCCTCGCGCAGCGTCTCCGTCTGCCCCTTCAGCCCGGGGACCGTCAGACCCTCGGTGGCCCCGTCGTTGACGACGGCGCCGCCGCGGATGACGCAGTAGATCGGGTTGCCGGCCGCGAGCGCGCTGCGCAGCGGGCGCAGCACGACCACCCCGCCGCCCTCGCCGCGGACGTAGCCGTTGGCCCGCTCGTCGAAGGTGTAGGACCGGCCGTCCGGTGACAGCGCGCCGAAGCGCCAGGCGGCCAGGGTGCCCTCGGCGGTCAGGGCGAGGTTCACCCCGCCGGCCAGGGCGAGGTCGCTCTCGCCGCGGCGCAGGCTCTCCACGGCCAGGTGCACGGCGACTAGCGCGGACGACTGCGCCGAGTCGACCACCAGGCTCGGCCCGTGCAGGCCCAGCAGGTAGGACAGGTGGTTGGCGATGACGCCCCGGTTGATTCCGGTGATGCTGTGCCGGTTGAGAGCACCCGGCCCGCCGCGGTCCACCAGCGCCGCGTAGTCGTTCCAGGTGGCGCCGATGAACACCCCGGCACGGCTGCCGGCGAGCTGGCCTGGCACGATCCCGGCGTCCTCCAGCGCCTCCCAGCCGAGTTCCAGCGTCAGCCGCTGCTGCGGGTCCATCGCGGCGGCCTGGGCCGGGGAGAGCTCGAAGAAGGGCGCGTCGAAGGYGTCCACCCGGTCGAGGAAGCCACCGCGGCGGGGCATCCCGTCGAAGGCGGGGTCGGCCGGGATGGTCCACCGGCCGTCCGGGACGTCGGTGATCGCGTCCCGGCCCTCGCGCAGCAGCCGCCACAGCGCCGCGGGGTCGGGTGCCTGCGGCAGCCGACAGGCCAGGCCGACGACGGCGATGTCGTCCACGATGCCGTTCACGGCGCCGTCCACAGGGGCACCTCCGAGGTCACCCGCGGGGGCGTTCCGGCTGACGGAGCCGGTCTCGGCGGGGACGGCGGGGGGACGCCGGTGTCGAGGCCGGCGCCGTCGGCGGCGCCGTTGGGGGCACCCGTGGGAACGGGGCGGATCTGCTGGCGGTGCTCGGTACTCATCGGTGGGATCGCCTCTTGGATCGGTGGGATCGCCTCTTGAAGGGTGGGACGGCGAGGCCGGACACGTCGGCGCCGCCCGGCTCGGGGCGGCGCTGCGCGGCGTGTGCTACGGGGCGGAGCTACGGGGCGGAGCTACGTGGTGGAGCACGGGGCGGGATCGTGTGTTACGGAGTGGAGTCGAGGAGGTCCCGCAGCGCCTGCACCGTCCAGGCACGGGTCTCGGCGGCGTGCTGGGGGGCGCCGTGGACGTCGTCGTGTTCGAGGACCGCCAGGTCGCTCAGGTGCGTCCGCAGGAGCTGGACGTCGTGCGCCGGGATGATCTCGTCACGGGTGCTGGCCACGTAGCGTACGGGGACGTTGACGGCGGCAAGCTTCTGGTCGGACAGCGCGAATCCGGGCAGCAGGTCGGGCAGCCGCTCGACGTCGACGCCGGCCAGGTGGGCGAGGGTGTCGCGGGTCACGGGGGGCAGGGCGTTCTGCCAGGCCCGGTCGGTGAACAGGTGCCGTACCGGGGCGCCGGCGGTGACGATCCCGCGCAGGCGGGGATCCTCGACAGCCCAGCGCAGCGCGAGATGCCCGCTGAAGCTCAGGGCCAGCGCGAACGTCCGGGACACGTCGGCGGAGTCGGCCAGCGCGTCGAGGATCGCCGGGAATATCCGCCAGCTCTCCGGCGTGTACCGCAGGGTGTTCTCGCCCACGCCGGGCAGCTCGGTGACGACCGCGGCCAGGCCCAGCTCGGCCGCTGTGAGCAGGACGGTAACCCACTGTTCCTTGATGCTGACGATACCGCCAGTGATGATCAGTAACGGTCGTCGCTGGCCGCCGGCCAGGCTGTCGGGGCCGACCAGGCCGGTGGTCCAGGCACCGACGGTGCCGTTGCCGATCTTCAGGTCGAGGCGTTCCACGGCGGGCACCTCGTACCGCCACTCCTCGATGGTGCGCACGCAGTTCTCCAGGGCGTCCAGACGCGCGTTGCCGTCCACGAAGGGGAACCGGGCGAAGTTGTAGAAGGCGGCGGCGGTCAGCAGCTCACCTTCCGCCTCCCGCTCCTCGGCGGCCCGCGACCATTCGTAGACCCAGGACCCCGGGCCGACCCCGTCGTGGGAGATGCCGGCGGTCAGCGCCTGGTACTCCTGCGGGCCGATGCCCAGGGTCGCCGCGTGTGCGGCGACATGCCTTTTGAGCTCGTCGACGTCGCTCATCTATGCATCCCCTCCGCCTGACTGCTGTGCCTGCTGCGTGTGTGCCTGCTGCGTGGCCACACCGACGGGCGTGCGCCCGCCGGCTGGCTCGGTGCTCGTGGGCTCCGCGGTGTTCGTGGGCTGAGTGTTCGCGGGCCGCGTGGCGGCCGCGGGCCGCGAGGCGGCCGGGGCCACGGCCCACGGGAAGGTCTCCAGCCCCTCCTTGATCTCGGCGAGCACGTCCGCGGCCTCGGCGCCGTCGATCACCCGATGGTCGAAGGCCAGGCTGAGCCGCAGCACCGGGGCCACCACGACCCGGCCGTCGCGCGCGACCGGGCGATCGACGGTCCGGCCCAGCCCGAGGGTGATGGTGGTGCCGCCGACCGAGTGGAAGCTGTCCACCGGACGGTGGCCGAGGGAGGTGACGGCGACGGTGCCCCACACCGTCGGCCGGGTTTCCAGCGGCCGGACCACCCGGCGGAACGCCCGGGCCGCCTTCGTCCAGCTCCTGGCGGCGTGCAGCCGCCGCACCCCGCCGAACTCGGGCATCGTCGCCGGGTCGCCGTCCCGGAACCGTTCGACGTGCTGCTGGATCTCCGCCAGGCTGCGGCGCTCCAGGTCCGGCACGACGGTGGCCAGCACCACCCGGTGCCCGTCGATGGTCTTGTCCAGGGTGACCTTGCCGTGCACGGCCGGGTAGCGCGCCGTGCGGGGCCGGCGTCCGTCGAGGATCGCCGCGTTGGCCTCCGGATGGTTCGCCAGGACCCGCCCTGCGACGTAGAGCACGTAGGTCACCGTCGAGTGGCGGGCCTGTGAGTCCTGTGAGCGCAGCGCCCGCAGGCGGCTCATGTCCACCTCGGTGTCGAGGAAGACGGGCGCGAACCCGCGGGTCTCCCGCAGGAAGAAGAGGGTGTGCCGGCGCTGCCGGGCCAGCTCGGTGATGGTCATCGGCGTCACACCTTCTCCAGGGCGAATCCGGCCTGGATCCACTTGCTGGACTCGACGGCGATGCCGAGCACCCGGTCGCCGTCGGCGAGCTGGGGCAGCACCCGCTCGAGCTGCTGGAAGGGCAGGGCGTTGGCGTTGTTGCCGGTCTCGTTGACGCAGGTGACCTCGTGCATCCCGGGCACGTCGAGCCGGGCCATGATCCGGGCGGTCATGGTGCCGGACAGCTGCGGTGGCAGCACGTAGTCGACCTCGTCGGAGGACCAGCCGAGCTGCTTGAGCAGCTCGGCCAGGATCTCCTCGGCCATCACGGGCACCGACGCCTCGATGGCCTTGTAGTCCTCCCGCGCGCCGGTGCCCCCCGGCTGGCGCTGTGCCGGGCCGAACCACTCCAGGATCTGGCCGGGCGCGCGGCGCAGCCCGGTCAGCCGGGTGAACACGGTGCGCAGCGCGGTGGAGTCGCCGCGCGGCTCGGTGGTCAGCACGACGGCGCCGGCGCCGTCACCGAAGAGCGCGACGTTGACCATCTCGGCCGGTGGCAGGCTGCGCAGGTCGAGCTCCAGGTCGTAGTGTTTGGCGATCACGTCGCCGCCGAGGACCAGGGCGGTGCGGTGCCGGCCGGTGAGCAGCATCTGGCGGGCGACGTCGAGCGCCTGGAAGGCGCCGGCGCACCCGGACTGGAGCTGGTAGGTGGAGACACCGTCGATGCCGAGCCGGTCGGCGACCACGTTCACGGTGGCGGGCATCAGGTGGTCCGGGGTCGCCGTGCCCATCACCACGAGGTCGATGTCCTCGGCGGTGAACCCGGAGGTCTCCAGCGCCTGCCGGCCGGCGGTCTCGCCCAGGTCGGCCAGCGAGTACCGGACCTCGCCGGTGTCCAGGTCGACCGCGAGATGGCGGGTGCGGGTGCCGATGAAGGTGTCGACCCACTCCTCCCAGATCGGGTCCATCCCGAAGCGGCGGGCCAGGGCCGCGTTGTCGACAGGAGGGCCGGGCAGCGCCGTGCCGACGGCGGCGAGGTGGACATCGGGCGGGGTCATCGGGTTCCTTCCGGGTTGCTACGGCACAGCCGGGTCGAGGGTGGCGGGTGCGGTTCTGGCTCCCTCCGGTTCCGGGATGATGGCCGCCGGCGGTGGGACGGCATCGACGGCGTCGACGGCATCGACGGCGTCGGCGTCCGCGGCGCCGAACCAGCGGGTGAGCGCCGTGCGCAGGCCCGCGCCGTCGGGCGGGTCGCCGCGCCGCGCCACCCACGCCACCTGCCCGTCCGGCCGGACGAGGACGGCCGCCAGCCGCGCGAGCTCGTCGCCGGAACGGGCACCGTCGGCGGCCTCCGTGAGCCTGGCGACGACGGTGTCGACCCGGCCGGCCCAGCCTGCGCCGAGCCGGCTCGGTGAGAAGCCCACGGCGAGGTCCGCGCCGAAATCCGGGTCGAGGCCGGTGGCGGCGTCGAGGTGTGAGTCGGGGTCCGCGCTGAGGTCGAGCAGCACCCCGCGGGCCGGGTGCAGCAGGCGGGACGTGCTGGTCAGAGCCCCGTCCGCGGTGCGCAGCGCCCGGTCGGGCAGCCGCCGGCCCACCAGCGGGTGGTCGTCGCCAAGGTCGTAGCGCAGCCCCAGGCCGGTCACCTCCGCGGCCATCAGCCGGTTCGCGTCGGGCTCGGCGAAGACCCGCGTGAGCACCTCCCGCAGGGCGTCGACCGCGGGCCCGCCACTCATCAGCACGTCCTGTGCCTGGGTGAGACGCAGGACCGCGGCCACGGCCGGGTAGCGCTCGGCGTGGTAGGTGTCCAGCAGGCCGGCCGGTGCCCGGCCCCGCACCGTCGCGGCCAGCTTCCAGCCCAGGTTCACCGCGTCGGCGATGCCCAGTCCGAGCCCCTGCCCGCCGAACGGCGGGTGCACGTGGGCCGCGTCCCCGGCGAGCACGACCCGGCCGCGGACGCTCTCGGTCGCCTGCCGGGTGGCGTTGCCGAACCGGCTGACCCATATCGGGACGCCGCCGGACAGGTCGAGCCCGGCGACGCGGGCCGCGCCGTCGCGGATCTCCTCGAAGGCCGGCGCGGCCCCGCCCGGGGCGGGGACCCGGGCGAAGTCGCAGACGAACACCCGGGTGGTGTCCGCGTCCAGCAGCGTGAGCCCGACCCAGCCGCGCTCGTTGCGCACGAACGGGAACGGGGCGCGGGGCAGGGTCAGCAGCTGGCTGGCGGGCACCCCGCGGACGTCGGCGAGCAGCACCTCGGTGGTCGCCGGCGTGCCGGGGAAGGCGAAGTCGGCGGCCCGGCGGACCGTGCTGCGACCGCCGTCGCAGCCGACCAGGTAGTCGGCGTCGAGCTGGTAGGTGCCCGCCGGCCCGGCGACGAGCGCCCGCACGCCGCCCGGCGCCCGGGTGATCCCGACGACACGGTGCCCGCGCCGGATCCACGCGCCGAGCCCGGCCGCCCACTCGGCCAGCACCTGCTCGACCTCGGCCTGTCCGATCAGGGCGGCCGGCCGGTCGGTGTCGAGCGGGCGCAGGTCCAGCCCGCCGGCCAGCAGGGCGAAGTGCCCGGCGGCCGCCGGGCGCAGGCGGTCCCCGAACAGCTCCAGCAGGCCCCGCTGGTGCCACGCCGCCAGGGTGGCGGCGTAGACACCGGGCGCCCGGGACTGCCCGGTCGGTCGCTCGAGCGCTTCGAGGACGACGACCTCGACGCCGGCGAGGCGCAGCTCGCCGGCGAGCATGAGGCCGGTGGGGCCGGCACCGACGATGACGACGTCGGTACGCGCCACCCCGTCCGCCGCGGGGACGGGTGGGAAGGATGCGGTGGCGGTCGCCATCGTCTCAGACGGGTTGGGCCAGCGGCGCCGGCCGGACGGGTGCCACCTCTGCGAGCGCCGGGAGCACCTCCGCGGCGAACAGCTTCGCCGAGGCGAACGCGGCGTCGGACGGCAGCGCGCCGAACTGGAAGGCGGCGTTGACGTAGCTGACCCCGGCCTCGGCGAACTCGACGAACTGGGCCAGTACCTCCTGCGGGCTGCCGCCGACGAGACGGTCGCGGGCCAGCGCCTCGTCCGCCGGGTCGACCGTGCCCAGCAGCCCGGGGACGACCCCGTCGACGGGCACCCCGCCCTGCGCCAGCGCGCGGGACGCGCCGAGCTGGCGGGCCACCTCGCGGACGGCCGCCCGGTGGGCGTCCGGGTCCGTGCCGACGAACACGAACCGGTTCGCGGAGAACTCCGTGTCGGTGGCGCCCGGCGGTGCCTGGTCCGCCAGGCTGTCGATGAACCGCCGCCGCTGGGCGAGGTCGGCCGGCGACGACAGCGCGAGCCCGAGGTGGTGGAAGCCGTGCCGGACCGCGAAGGCGGTCGACTCCTCGGTGGCCGCGGCCAGCCACACCGGCGGGTGGGGGGTCTGCACCGGCCGCGGCAGCACCGTGACGGTGGTGTCGATGTGGTAGTGCCGGCCGGTGAAGCTCGTCTCCGAGCGGGTCAGCAGCTGCAGGATGAGCTCGACCGACTCTTCGAAGACCTCACGGCTGTCGGCGAGGTCCCGGCCGAAGCCGTGGAACTCGTGCGGCTGGTAGCCGCGCCCGATGCCGAGGTCGACCCGGCCGTCGCTGACGGCGTCCAGCGTGGACACGTCGGCGACGAGACGCACCGGATCCCACAGCGGAAGCACGAGGATGCCGGTGCCCAGCCGCAGGTCGGGGGCGATCGCAGCCGCCTTGGTGAGCAGCAGCAACGGCGAGGCGCTCAGGCTGTAGCTGGAGAAGTGGTGCTCCGTGATCCAGATACCGGTGAAGCCTTTGTCGTTGGCCCATTCGACCTGGTCGAAGAAGTCCCGGTACTTCTCCCGGGTCGACTCCTGGTCAATGGCGGTCGAGGGGCTGAGGTAGTTGATGCCAACGCGCACTTCCGGCTYCGTTTCGGCAGGGGGAGGGGTCGGCCGTGAGACCTATCATCACGGCGTTTCCTAGTGGCTTCCTTGCCGGCTTCTAAAGTGAGTGGGCCGCCTCCGTGATTGTGCTGGGGGAGGCACGGAAACGCGATTCTGAAGCGCCGGCAAAAGCTGGCGAAGGTCGTTCTTAAGTGTTCTTGTGGACGGTTCGGGGAAACATTACCGTTGCTTCCGTTCTACTGTCCCGGACCGTTCGACCACAGTCGACCGCCGTGTTGGAGGCCGTCTTGTCTGTTGATCTTGAAGATGCCCCGTCTTTTCCGGTGCCCCGGACCGTCCCCTACCAGCCGCCGGAGTCCTACCGTCAGATCAGCAGCCGCGGCCCGTTGAACAAGGTCACGTTGTGGGACAAGCGCAGGGTGTGGCTGGTGACCGGGTACGCGCAGGGCCGTCGGCTGCTCAGCGACCCGAAGCTGTCCGCGGACCGCACCCGCCAGGAGTACCCCACGATGGCGCCGCACCTGGGGGCCCAGGCCGCCCGGAAGCTGGTGCTGGTGGGGGAGGACCCGCCGATCCACGACATCCACCGCCGCCTGCTCAACCCCGAGTTCAGCCTCAAGAAGGCGCGGGCGCTGGCACCGCGCATCCAGGAGCTGGTGGACGGGCTCATCGACGACATGCTCGCCGCCGGCCCGACAGCCGACCTGGTCCAGAGCTACGCGCTGCCGATCCCGTCGCTGGTGATGTCCGAGCTGGTCGGGGTGCCCTACGAGGACCACAAGTTCTTCCAGGCCGCCACCGCCGGGGTGATGCAGGCCCGGGAACCGGCCGAGACCGAGGCGGCCGGCGCCCAGCTCGCGCAGTACCTGGGCACGCTGGTCGAGCGCAACCTCACCGAGCCCGGTGACGGGGTGATCGGCCGGCTGGTCCACTATGTGCAGGCCGGCACCATCACCGCCGCGGAACTGACCCAGCTTTCCATGGTGCTGATGATCGCCGGGCTGGAGACGACATCGTCGATGATTCCGCTCGGGGTGGTCACCCTGTTCGCCCATCCCGAGCAGCTGGCCGCTTTCATCTCCGGCGAGGTGCCGGTACAGACAGCGGTGGAGGAACTGCTGCGCTACCTGGCCGTCACCGACTTTGCCGCGGTCCGTTGGGTCACCGACGACATCGAGATCGACGACGTCGTGATCCGGGCCGGTGACGGCATCGTGGTGTCCTCGACAATGGTGAACCGGGACGAGTCGGTGCACGCCGACCCGCACGTCTTCGACATCTCCCGGGGCAACCGTCAGCACCTCACCTTCGGCTACGGCATTCACCAGTGCCTGGGCCAGAACCTGGCCCGGCTGCAGCTGGAGACCGCCTATCGCACGCTGTTCGCCCGTATTCCGGGGCTGCGGCTGGCCGTGCCGTTCGAAGACCTGCGGATGCGCTCCTCCGGCACCATGCAGGGACTCGAGTCGCTGCCGGTCACGTGGTGACCAGGGCGGCCGACGGCCCCGCCCCGGTCCCGTCGCCCGACAACGGGCGGATACGGGTGCGCGCCGACCGGGAGCGCTGCATCGGCGCCGGGCTGTGCGTGCTGACCGCCCCGGAGGTGTTCGAGCACGACGACGACGAAGGTCTCGTGATCATCCTGGAGGCGACGCCCGCGGCGCACCACCGGGACAACGTCGAGCTGGCCCGCAGGCTGTGCCCGGCGGGTGTGATCTCTGTCGAACCGGCCTGAGCGCAAGCACGGCCGGGCCGGCCAGATCGGCCGCCGCCCGCCCTGGACGGACCTGACGCAGGCTGTAATGGAATGGGCGACCGAACAAGCCTGCCGTCGCCCGCCCGGGGCGAGCCGGCGGCCCCTGGGGCAGGACCCGTTTCCTTCGGAGGGAGGAACCTGCCCCAGCCCGCGGGGCGCCTGTCGGTGCTGGTAGTGATGCCGGCGCCGCGGGCACTCCGCGGGCGCTCCGCGGCCCCGCGCAGGGTGTCGTATGCGGATCGCGTGTTGTCAGCCGCTGTTTCTCATACGCCGTCGGCGTCCCGCTCCGCCGTGACCTCCCGCTCCGCTGTGACGTCGCCGAGCTGCGACATCAGCCGGGCCAGGGCTGCCCGGGAGGGGATCCCGAGCTTGCGGTAGATACGGGTCAGGTGCAGTTCGACGGTCCGCGGGCTGAGGTTCAGCTCGTCGGCGATCTCCTTGTTCTTCCGGCCGGTGCCGGCGACGTACGCGATCTCGCGTTCGCGGCCGGTGAGTGAGGCGAGCAGCGGGTGTGCCGGCCCGTCCGCGGGCCGGTGTGGGGTGGTGGGCCGAGGCCGTTGCCCCATCGCCGTCGGCAGCCACGCCAGCCCCCGTCCCAGCAGGAGGAACGGCAGCAGCACGGTCTGGCCGGTGTGTACGGCCAGCGCGGCGCCCCGGTCGCAGTGACGCTCGGCGTCATAGCGACACCCCAGGCATGCCTCCACCCAGGCCAGCAGCGGGACGATCTCCAGGCAGGTGGCGAGTTCAGCGTCGCTCAGCCTGTCCACCGCGGTGGCGGACGCGCAGGCCCAGGTCCGGGCGGTGGTGGTCTCGGCGGCGAAAACGGCCCGCTGCGCGTGTACCGCGTGTAATCCAGCCACCGCCAAGGTGTCACCATCGGTGATCGCTCGGGCGACGAGATCGACCTGGTCCGCCGAGGGCGGCTTCTCACCGACCATCGCCAGCAGCCCCAACGTCGCGAGCAACGAGACCTTTTCCACCGTTGGCGCGGCCAGGGAAGCCGTCAGCGCCCGCGCGAGCAGGTCGCCGCCCGCCGCCCGTCGTCCCAGCAGACATTCCCGCAGGGCGGCGGATCGATTTTCCCGGAAACGTTCCTGTCGCTGCCGTGACGACCAGTCAGCCCCACCGGTCGGCGTGCCGGCCATCACTCCGCTGATCATTGTGACCTGCTTCCGTCCATGTTGCCGCGGCCGGATGTATCCCACCGCGTTCGGACTTCCACCCCGAACCCCGTGCGGAGCCGTGGATCAATGGTCGGACCGGAGCGCTGATTTTGGTGAAACGACCCCGGTTCTGTCTGGGCGGTCGGGCCCGATCCCGGACCGGGGCCGACACTTCGGTGCGCCTTGCTCCGTCCCCTCGGGTAACGGAGAATAACGACCGACGATGTTCGTACGCGATCCGATGCTGAGAACCGGTTTCCCCGGCCCGGTATCGGGCACCTGGATCGGCGTCACGGCGGACCGCCACAGCATCGTGTCACCACTGACACGGAGTTATGGTGCCCGGAATTCTGGTCGACTGCCATCCGGTCTGCCCGGATGTGTCGAGTAAAACAATTAGTTGCCTACAAACAGCCAATGTCGAGCCTACCAGCCGTCATGACGGCGTCAAGTGAATGCGGGCAGTAACTACTGGCAGGTCCGGACGCCGGGACGGCAACGGCTCCGGAGGGGGCCGACAGGGGCGAAGACGCCGCCTGTGCGGGTCGAAGTTCATAGGCTAAGGAGTCTGGTCGAGGCAGGGAGGTTTCGCATGGGTGGCGGCGCGCATGAGTGACCTGGCGGAGGCCACCGGGCGGCCGATGCGCTCCCACGCACGGCGCAATCGGGAGCGGATCCTCGCCGTGGCCAGGGAGGCCATGACCAGCCAGGACGACGAGATATCCCTCAACGAGGTGGCTCGGCGCGCGGGTGTCGGCATCGGCACGCTGTTCCGGCATTTCGYCAGCCGGGAGGCGCTGTTGGAGGCGCTGGTGCACGACCGCACCACCGCCATCTGCGCAGAGGCGGACCGGCTGCTGGAGTCCGAGGCCCCGGGTACCGCCCTGATCACCTGGCTGTCCGATCTGATGGCGTACGTGGCTACCTATCGTGGTGTCGCAGCCGCCCTGCTCAACGGACCCCGCGACGCGCGGTCCGCGCTGCACCGCTCCTGCAAGAACGTGGACAACGCCGCCGCGGCGCTGCTCACCCGGGCCCAGCACGCCGGGGAGGTCCGCGCGGACATCGGGGTCGACGAGGTGATCGCCCTGGTCAGCGCCATTGCCTGGGTCCGGGAGCAGGCACCGGAGCGCGCCGGTCAACTGGAGGCGCTGATGTCGATTATTGCCACCGGCCTCCGGTCACCCAGTGTTATTGCTTTCTGACTCACTCGGCTCTTGCAAACTGGAGCATCACACCGGTACGGTGCGGACGTCGACACACCGGGCTGGGCTGGGAGGACGCGGCGGATGAGGTGCGGCGTCACAGCCCGTTTCCGCCGGTGTAATGCCGGCCATTCGTACGCCGTCCCGCGGTCGCAGGCCGCAAATCTGTTCCGGCGTCGCCACGTCGACTTCGGCACAGTGGTGAGTGCTTCCTGTCCGGCGGCACACCTCCCCTTGTCGCCGAGCCGCTCCTTCGGCTCCCACCGATAATCCAGCCCCTTCAGCGGCGGACCCATGCCGTGGGTCCGTTCCCCGTGTGCCGAACGGGTGTGGAGTGTTTGGCGTCTGATTCCAGATCCGTTGCTTTTTTGTGTCGTTCTGCGGAACAACAGGGGAATTTTCACCACGATGCCCGGTGATCATCTCTTCCTGCCCGCCGAGGTGTTCCGGTCCGTCTGGGGGCCGTTGCCCCGCCGGTCCAGGTGCGCGGCGCATCCCGGGCGCCGCGAGGTGCGCCCGGGTACAGGTGTGCCCGGACACAGGCGTGTTCGGGCCCGCGGGCGCGCTCGGGTGTACAGAGCGTGCCTGGGGTATCGCTGTGACGCCGAGCGTCACCGCGACCGGGGCGCCGCGCTGGCCGTACCCACCGGCCGGACCGTGCTGCCGCCGTTCCTCCTGCTGGGACGGGGGCTGGCGTGGTTGCCGACGGCCTGGCCACCGACAGGGTGGCTGCCGACGGCGTGGCCGCCGACGGCGATGGGGCAACGGCCTCGGCCCACCACCCCACACCGGCCCGCGGACGGGCCGGCACACCCGCTGCCCGCCTCACTTACCGGCTACCTCGCTCATCGGCCGCGAATGCGAGATCGCGTACGTCGCCGGCACCGGCCGGAAGAACAAGGAGATCGCCGACGAGCCGAATCCCAGCCCGCGGACCGTCCAGCTGCGCCTGGCCCGTATCCACCGCACGCTCGCAGGTCCCCTCCCGGGCGGCTCTGGCCCGGCTGATGTCGCGTCGGCGGCGTCACAGCGGTGCAGAACTTCAGACATGAATAAGAAACAATGTGTCCTCCGTTACCACTTCCAGGCCGAGAATTCGTGAACGGATATGGGGTTCCTCCGATGCCGGGAGTGGATGAGTATGTGAGACTGGGCGGAACGGGGGCCAGTCGACTGCGGTCGACGAAATCCACTCGTCTGCGGAGGTCTGATCCCATGTTCCAGTTGCTGGGCCCGTTGCGGATAATTGAGAACGATCGGGTGGCGTCTATCAACGCTCGGAAGGTGGCGACGCTTCTTGCGGTTTTTCTCATAAAGGCGAACGAGGTGGTCTCGACGGAACAGCTCGTCGCGGAACTGTGGGGTTACTCACCTCCGCGCCGGGCTGTCGCCGGACTACACGTCTATGTTTCGCAGCTGCGCAAGTTCCTCGCCGCCAACGGTCGGGACTGCTCCGACCTGGTGACCCGTTCACCGGGCTATCTCATGCGGGTCGGCCCGGACGAGCTGGATCTGCTGGAGTTCCTGCGGCTGCTCGACGAGGGACGGGCGGCCTTCCGGGTGGGTGACTACGAGTCGGCCTCCACGTCCCTGACCGGCGGGCTGGAGCTGTGGCGCGGCCGGGTCCTGGAGGACCAGCGCGGGGGCGAGATCGTCGACGGTTTCGTCGCCTGGCTCGACGAACTGCGGCTGGAATGCTACGAGAATCTGGTCGAATGCGACTTCCGGCTCGGCCGGCACCGGGAACTGGTCGGCCTCCTGCGGAATCTGGTCGCCGAATACCCGCTGCACGAGGTGTTCTATCGCCAGCTCATGCTGGCCCTGCACCGCAGCGGCCGGCGGGCCGCCGCGCTGCAGGTCTACCAGCGTGCCCGGCACACCATTGTCGCCGAACTTGGCCTTGAGCCGGGCCGCGCCGTACGCGAACTGCACCAGGCCATCCTGGTGGACGACTGATGCCTGGTGGACGACTGATGCCTGGTGGACGATCGAGGCCTGATGGACGACCGAGGCGGGAACAGTGGTCATGGTCCCCGACCGTGTCACAGGTCGACGAACTGAAGGCTGAAATCGGTGAGCTTCGTGCCCCGTACCTCCTCCGGCGGAATGGCCGCCTCGATCGCGGCCAGTTCCTCGTCGGTCAGGGTGATGCTGACGGCGGCGAGGTTCTCCAGCAGATGGTCCTGCCGGCGGGTACCCGGGATCGGCACCACGTCCGGGCCTCGGTGGGCGAGCCAGGCCAGCGCGAGCTGACCGGCGGTGACCCCTCGCTCGGTGGCGATCGCGGCCAGCCGGTCCACCAGGGCGAGATTGTGCGGCAGGTTCTCGGCGGTCAGCCGCGGCTGCGCGAGAAAGCGGAAGTCGTCCGGCCCGAACACGTCGCGGCTGCGGTACCGGCCGGTGAGGAAACCCCGGCCCAGCGGGGCGTTGGCGACGATGCCGATGCCCAGCTCGCGGGCGGTCGGAGCGACATCCTCCTCGATACCGCGGGTCCACACCGACCATTCGCTCTGCAGCGCCGTGATCGGATGCACCGCGTGCGCCCGCCGCAGCGTCCCCGCACCCACCTCGGACAGCCCCAGATAGCGGACCTTGCCGGCCTCGACCAGCTCGGCCAGCGCGCCAACAGTGTCCTCGATCGGCACCTTGGGGTCCAACCGGGCCAGGTAGTAAAGATCGACGTGGTCGACGCCGAGCCGGGTCAGTGACGCGTCGATCGCCTCCCGCACGTACTCCCGGTCACCCCGCACCTCCTGGCCGATGCCGTTGTCCGCTCGGCGGACCCCGAACTTCGTCGCCACCGCCACCTCGCCACGCCGGCCGGCGATGGCCTGGCCGATCAGCYGCTCGCTGTGGCCGTGGCCGTAGACGTCGGCCGTGTCGAGCAGGGTCACGCCGAGATCGAGTGCGCGCCGGATGGTCGCCAGCGACTCGGCGTCGTCGGTCGGCCCGTAGAACTCGCTGATGCCCAGGCCACCCAGCCCCTGTGCGCTTACCTCGAGCTTGCCGAGATAGCGGGTGGGCAGATCCGCCATGTTGTGTGCTCCGTTCTGTCCTGAACGCTGTCCGGAACCGTTTCGTCAGATTCGCCGGGCCCGGCTTCCGTGGTGCTTTCTGCTCCGCACAGCCAGCGTGGTCCCAGCTGCTTAAGCACTCCCAAACCGCGGGGGATGCCACCGGTCCGGATACGCGGGCCGGCCCGGAAGACAGCCCGGGAGACGATGTGACGGACAGCGATATCGATATTCAGCCGTCTCCGCGGGCCGCGGCCCTGTCACCCGCCACTTCGTACCGGCGGTCACCGATATGGGCCGTCGGATGCTTCCGGGTGGACCGGGAAAGGATCGGGAATGTCGTCGAGTCCGCGCCACAGCCCGCGTTCGGCCGGGCTGGGGACGCGCTCGGCCGGTACCCGCTCGGGATGGCCGGGCGGGGTCGACGGGCAGGGCCGGTTCTCGACGGGCCCGACCGGCGGCCGGACCGGGCATCCCGTCCAGACGAACACGGCCGTCTCGCCCACCAGCACCAGCGTCGAGCCGGTCCAGCGCAGGGCTGCCCGCGCACCGGTGAGCAGCCGCCGCAGGTGGCGTCCGAACAGCCACGTCGAGTCCGCCTGGCGGGAGACAGCAGGCGGGTGGACGGGCAGYCGCCGCTGGCGGCCGGACGGCGTGCGTGGGCTGGTCATGGCAGGGTTTTCCGCCCTCTTCTCCGGGCGACGAAGCGTGGCCGCCGCGCCGTACACAACCGATCGTGACCTGACCGATCATGCGGCAGCGCGCTGAAGCCCGGCTTGACCGCCCGCGGGTCCCGGCGCCCGCCCTGCTCTCCGGGCCGCCCGACCGCGGCGACCGTGTGCCTGTGATCGTCGGCCCGCTGCTGTGGTCTCGGCTCCTGGTTCGACACCCGGCCGCACCGACAGAGCCCTGTCGTGCGGGCCTGCGACCGGCGCCGGCGGACCGGACACCCACGGTGTTCCTGCCGCACCGATCCGGTTCCTTCTCGAGGGGACCAGCCGTAGTCTCTTCTGCACGTATGGTTGGCGGCGGCCCGCTCGGGTGATCCGTACGGTACGGGCCCGCATCTCGTGGGCCAGACGTGTCGGGGGATGTCGGATCCGTCCGATAGAAACGTCCTGTCCGTGACGGGTGCCTGCGCGTGGGGAGACACAGTGGTCGGGTACGACGAAAAGGTGAAGGCGCGGTCGCTGCACCTTTTGGACTACCTGGCCGCGCTCGCGCTGGAGCTGTCGACGAAACCGAAACGGCGGCTGACGGATTACGACTCGCCGCTGACCCGGCCGCGTGACGTCCCGACGCACCCGGCGGTCGCCCTGGGCCCGAGCGCGACCCGGTCGTCCTGGCTGCGGGTGGGCAAGGCGGTGGAGCCGCCACCGCCGGTGCTACCGGCCCGGCTGGCGGACCACCTGCCGGGTGTCACGGTCGATCTGCCCGACCCGCCGGCGCTGCCAGCGGATTTCGAGGAGGCCTGCGCACGTGACGGTGAGGACCCACAGCGCCTGCGGGCCGAGCTTTCCACCTGGATAACGCAGCAGTGGGAGCCATGGGCGAACACCGCCCGTCCCGCGCGGTCCGCCCGGCTGCTCTACCAGCGGCTGTACGACCTGCGGCTGCGGCTGGCCCGGGACAGCGCCACCCACGAACTGGTGTGGGGGCACGGCGTTCTGTCCTGGGCGCCGGGTGAGCACCTTATCGATCATCCGCTGCTCGTCACCCCCCTGGCGATCGAGCTGGATCCCGACAACGGGGACCTGAGCGTGCTGCCGGACGGCTATCCCGGTGTCGAGACCGACCCGTTGCACGGGCTGGGGATCGCCGCGCTCGAGGAGCTGGGCGCGCTGCGCGACGCCGTCCGGGCGAGCCCGCCGGACCTGTGGAGCGAGGACGGGCTGACCGAGGTGTACCGGCAGATCGTCGCCCCGCTGGGCCTCGACGCCGAGCTTCTCCTCGGCCGGCGGGGCCCGTTGGCCGACCATGTCCCGCCGCCGGCGGCCTCGCCCGTGCTGGTGGACACCTGGGTGCTGTTCGTCCGTCCCCGTCCAGCGCTCTACCAGCGGTTCTACGCCGAGCTCCGGCAGGTTCTCACCGAGCGTGACGTGCTGCCGGAAGCGCTTGCCGCGGTCGTGGACAACGAGAACGCCGGCCGGCTCCCGGGCGCAACCGCGACAGCCGACGACGATGCCGGTGCCGCCGCCGGTCCGCTTGGGCGGCGGCTGCTGATGCCGCTGCCCACCAACGACGAGCAGGAACGCATCGCCAGCCAGCTCGAACGGTCCCGTGGGGTGACGGTGCAGGGCCCGCCGGGCACGGGCAAGAGCCACACGATCGCGAACCTCGTGAGCCATCTCGTCGCCCATGGCAGGCGGGTGCTGGTCACGGCACACAACGAGCAGGCCCTTGCCGTGCTCCGGGACAAGATCCCGGCCGAGCTGCGTGACCTGTCGATCGCGGTGCTCGGCTCCACCTCCGCGGCCCTCGGCGAGCTCCGCGCCTCCGCGCAGATGATTATGGACGCGGTGTCGAGCATCGACGAGGGGGTCGAGCGTGCGACGGTCGACGCGCTGCTGACGGACCTCGACGCCGCGCACGCCGAACGGCGCGGGCTGGAGCTGCGGCTGGTCGACCTGCTCGCGGCCGAGGCCGCGGAGTTTCCCCTCGCCGACGGGCCGGCGAAGGCCGCCCGGGTGGCCGACTGGCTCGCCAGCCACGAAACCGAGTGGGACCGCATACCGGACCGGCTCACCGAACATCAGCGTCCCCCGCTGTCGGTGGCCGAACTCGACGAACTGATCCGGTGCGCCGCCATCCCCGCGGCGGACGCGGCCGCGGCCCGCCACGACCTGCCGGCCCGGGGAAGCCTGCCGTCAGCCGGCCAGCTCGCCGAGCAGTACCGGCGGCTCGACAAGCTGCGCGACGACCTCGCCGACCTGGAGGCCCAGGGCGCCTCCTTCACCGCGGTGGACACGTTGGGCGGCGACGCTCTCGCCGACCTTCTCGCCGCGGTCCGCGCGGCGACGGCCCGTGTCACCGCCGCCGAGCAACCGTGGCTGGCGGCCGTGCGCGCGCAGGTCGCGCAGTCGCGGGCATACGCGGGCCTCTGGGCGGAGCAGGCCGAACAGCTCGCTACCGAGACCCGGACGATCGTGGAGCTGCGCCGGGCGACCTTCGGCCGGACGGTCGTCGTCGCGGAGGGTGATCCCCGCGTCCAGGAGGCGACGCTCAACGATCTTGCCGAGAGGTTCGCCGCCGGCCGGGGCGTGCCCCGGGTGGGCGGTCGGGAGCTGCGGGCCTTTCACGCAGCCACCCGCGTCGACGGCTTCGAGCTGCGCACGGTCGACGACGTCGAGACGGTCCGGGCGAAGATCCGCGAGCGGACAACCGTCACCGCCGCCGGACGTCGTTACCACGATCTGGTCGGTACGGTCGGCGGGCCGCCGCTGTCGGCCGACGACCCCGCGTTCGTACCGAGCCTGGAACACCACGTCGACCTGCTGCGCGACGCGATCGCATGGGAGATCACCGATGGGCCGGCGCTGCTGGACCGGCTACGCGCCGTCCTGCCCGGCACGCCCGCCCGGCCGACCGCCGCGCAGTTGGCCGCCGCGGGAGACATCCTGGAGGCGGCCGCGAAACGCGGGGAGGAGCGCCAGCTCACGGCATGGTTCGACAGATGGCGCGAATATCTCGGCGGCGGCGGTGGGCAGCCGGACCCGGGACCGTTGTGGGGGACGCTGCGCGACGTCCTCGACCGGCGTGACCGGCACGACCTCTCTGCCTGGACGGCCACGTGTGACGAGATCGAACGGCTCACCGAGCTGCGGCCGGCGCTGGACCGCCGCGACGCGCTCGCCGGCCGGCTCGCCGCTGTCGCTCCCCTGTGGGCCGCAAAGATCATCGGCAGCGGTGGGGACACGGCCGTGTGCGGCTCGGCGCCGGACCTGCCCGAGCTGTGGCGCTGGCGTCAGGCCCAGACCTGGCTGGACGYCCTGCTCGAACGCGGTGACGCCGCCGTCCTCCAACGGCGGATCATCGAGGCGACGGCCGCTGTCCGCAGGCTCGTCCTCGACGTCGCCGTCCGCTCCGCCCGGCTCGGCATGAAGGCCAACCTGCGCGAGGAGCAGCGTCGCGCGCTGATGGGCTGGCTGCAGGCGCTGGCGAGGATCGGCAGGGGAACCGGCAAGTTCGCCCGCAGGTGGGAGGCGGACGCGCGCGAGCAGATGCCCGCCGCGATGGGCGCCGTCCCCGTCTGGATCATGCCGATCCACCGTGTGCTGCAGAGCTTCGACCCACGCCGGACGGATCTCTTCGACGTCGTCATCGTCGACGAGTCCAGCCAGTGCGACGTGCTGTCCATGGGAGTGCTGGCGCTGGGCCGCAAGGTCGTCGTCGTCGGGGACGACAAGCAGATCAGTCCGGCGGCGGTCGGTGTCGACCGGTCCCGGGTGTTCCAGCTGATCGAGACGCATCTTCCCGACCTCCAGCAGCGTTCCCTCCTGGATGTCGAGGCCAGCCTCTACGACACCGCCACCAGGGTGTTTCCCGACGTGGTGCTGCTACGCGAGCACTTCCGCTGCATGCCGGACATCATCGAGTTCTCGAACCGCTTCTACGCCGGCAGAATCCTCCCCCTGCGGGAGGGCACCGACCTCGGGATCGGCTCGCCGGTCCACCCCGTCCGCGTGCCCGACGGGGTCCGTACCCGCGGACAGTACGGGGACGTCAACGAGCCCGAGGCGTCCGCCGTGGTCCAGCGGATTCTCGGCTGCCGGGACGACCCGGCGTACGACGGGATGACATTCGGCGTCGTCACACTGCTCGGGAACGCGCAGGGCCGCCTGATCGAACAGAAACTGCTCGCCGTGCTCGGYGGCGACGAATACGAACAACGGCGAATCCGGGTAGGTGACCCGTACAATTTCCAGGGCGACGAGCGGGACGTCATCTTCATTTCCGTCGTCGCCGACGACAACCKGTCGGCCGCGACGAAAAAGGCCGACCAGCAGCGGATCAACGTGGCGGCCAGCCGGGCCCGCAACCAGCTCTGGATCTTCCACAGCGTCGACCCGGGCGCGCTGCACGCCGACGACGTGCGTGGACACCTGCTCACCTACGCATACGCCGTCAACGACCCGCAGGCGCAGGCCGCCACCCTCGAGGAAAAATGCGAGAGCGATTTCGAGAAACGTGTCCTGCRGGATCTGCTGCGCCGAGGCTACCGGGTACGCCCGCAGCACGAGGCCGGCGGCTGCCGCATCGATTTCGTCGTGCAGGGTGAGCACGACCGGCTGGCCGTCGAATGCGACGGTGAGAAGTTCCACGGTCCGCAGCGGTGGGAGGCCGACCTCCGCCGCCAGCGAATGCTCCAGGATCAGGGATGGAAATTCTGGCGGGTCCGCGGCTCGGCCTACTACCGGCACCCGGAAGCTGCGCTCGCCTCCCTGTGGGAACGACTCGACGAACTCGGCATCCGCCCCGCCGTGACCGCCGCGGTACCCGAGCAGCAGTCCGCGTCACCCGTCATGTCCCCCCTGGAGTGATCGCCGGACCCGCGTCGTCACACCACCCGGTCGTCCCACTTTTTCGCGGTGCCGGCGCCGGGGGTGCTGAAGACCTCGCCGGCGGGTCGGGAGCCGAAGTGTCCGTCGAKGATCTCGAAGGAGTCGAGGGTGACCAGGGCCGGATGGCTGACCGCGCAGGCGTGCGCGAGCCGCAGCAGGTCGTGCCGCAGCCCACCGACGTAGTTGGCGACCCGGGCGGCCTTGTCCTGGGGGTCGAGCCCGCGGGTCAGCCAGCGGGACTGGGTGGCCACCCCGGTGGGGCAGCGGCCGGTGTGGCAGCGCTGCGCCTGGATGCAGCCCAGGGCCAGCATCGCCTCCCGGCCGACGTTGACCAGGTCGCAGCCCATGGCCATGGCCAGCAGCGCGGTCTCGGGGAAGCCGAGTTTGGCCGAGCCGACGAAGACGATCCGCTCATCGAGCCCGGCGGCGGCGAAGATACGGTGCACCCGGCTGAAGCCGAGCTTGAACGGGAGCGCGACATGGTCGCTGAAGGCCAGCGGTGCCGCGCCGGTGCCGCCCTCGCCCCCGTCGATGGTGATGAAGTCGACCCCACGGCCGGTGGACACCATCCGGTTGGCAAGGTCCTCCCAGAAGCCCAGCTCGCCCACGGCCGACTTGATCCCGACCGGTAGCCCGGTCGCCGCGGCGATCTCCTCGACGGTGTCGAGCAGGCTGTCCACGTCGCTGAACGCGGAATGGGTGGACGGGCTGACGCAGGTCTGCCCGACCGGCACCCCCCGGATGCGGGCGATCTCGGGCGTGACCTTCGCCGCGGGCAGGACACCGCCGAGGCCGGGTTTCGCCCCCTGGCTGAGTTTGATCTCCACCGCGCGGATCGGATGCCGGTCGACAAGCTCCACCAGGCGTTCGAGACTGAACCGGCCGTCGGGTGTGCGGCAGCCGAAATAGCCCGTGCCGATCTGGAAGACCAGGTCACCGCCGTGTAGGTGGTGTTCGGAGACGCCTCCTTCGCCGGTGTTGTGCAGGCAGCCAGCGATGGCGGCGCCCTTGTTGAGGGAGGCGATCGCCGGCGCGCTCAGCGCGCCGAAGCTCATCCCCGAGATGTTCACCACCGACGCCGGCCGGAACGCGCGGGCCCGGCCGCTCGCCGCGCCGAGCACCTTGCGGCATTCCAGCCGGTCGTCGTCGGGCGCGGGCGCCGGCAGCGGGAAGACCGCCGGTTTGACGATGAGGTAGTTCGCCGACAGCTCCAGGTCGTTGTCGGTGCCGAAGCCGAAGCTGGCGTTGGCCCGTTTGGCCGTGGCGTACACCCAGCGGCGCTGGTCGCGGCTGAACGGCCGCTCCTCGTCGTTGCCGGTCACGATGTACTGGCGCAGCTCCGGGCCGACATCCTCCAGCAGGAAGCGCAGATGCCCGATGACGGGAAAGGTGCGCAGGATCGAGTGCCGGCGCTGCAGGACGTCGTACAGCGCCACCACGCACACCAACAGGAGAATTCCGAACGCCACCCAGCCGACTACTGCCATACCCCTATTGAACCCACAACCGTTGCCTGTTTGGCCCAGCCCGGGGCACTCGCGCGTGGCGGTCACGGCTTCGTCAGCCATACCGGACCGTGCCAGCGCCACATCGGTGGGGGATGCAGTACACACCCGCGAAAGACAGCGCCCGCAACCGGGTGCGGAGTCCGCCCGGCCGACGGCTCCCAGCCCGRCATGTTTCCCAGTCCGACCGGTGTCATCGACCGTTGCCACTGACCGTTGTCCGTCAGGCCGGCCAGCGCGACGCGGCCCTTACCCGGTGCCTTTCCCACCCTTCGGGCCGGTCCGGACGGGCGGCCTGGTCGCCAGGACGGCTTCGAGACGGGAGGAACGCAGCGCCCAGGCGTGCACGTCGGGGTCGATCCAGCCGAGCAGGCGGTGGATGGTCTCCGTGTCCGCGCGGAGGTCGCGGCGGTGGACGGGCTCATGGTGGGCGATCCGGTTGCGTAACGTGTGCAGCCTGTCGACCGCCTGGTAGACATCGCCGCGGCGCTGACGCTTCATGTGCGGGAAGGCGTGCCGCAGGTGCCCGCTCCACAGGGTCGTCTCGTGGCGTTTCGCGAGCGGGAATTTCCAGAAGCCGAAGTTGAGCCCGGCCACCACGCGGTCGGGTGTCTCCGGTTGGCGCATCTCGCGGATCTGCGCTCGTACGGCTCYGATGTCCCTGCGGGCCCTCTCCGACAGGATGCCCACGGGGTCGTCGTACCAGTGGCCGGGCCGGGCGGCGTGGTAGTCGGTGRGCCTGTCGTGGAGCGCGTTGCGCAGGACGACCTCGACGATCCCGAGGGCCTCGTGGAAGGCACCCGAGACGGCGATGTTCCACTCGTACAGCTCGATGCCCGCGGCGAGATCCCTGTCGCGGGCCCGCAGATAGGAGGTGAGGCGTGCGGACGAGAGTGCGTCGGCGACCGGCGGCAGGTGCGCGTCGGTGCTCATGAGTGGCTTCGTGGTAGGATGACTGACGAAGACCCCGGAAGACCTCTGCCACGGCATGCCTCCGGGGTTACTGTTTTCGAAGTCGCTTTTTCCGGGACGACTGTTTCCGAGATTGTCGTTCCCGGAGTCGTTGTTCCCGGGGCCACTGCTTTCGGAGCTGTTGTCCTCCTGCTGTTTCCCGGTTTCGGTACCCCCGGCAGGCCGGCTGGCAGGCTCACGGCAGTGCCCGGGCCGGGAACCTTCTTTTTCATCCTGTTCTCCCCTGTGATTTTTATGCCGGTCACGACGAATTATCCTGAACGACGTGTCAGAGCAGTGATCCGTGCTGGCACGGTGGATTTTTTCTTGTTTTCTGACAGCTTCGTCCGATGGCCATGGTGGAATACGTGCGGCCGCGGCCCGTACCACAACGGCCGGGGATCGAAGAAAGCATGGATCCGGCGGCTGACCGACATACGGATATGAAGCTGCCGGCTGATGACGGTGGAGATCGCCCACGCCTCGGCCTGTTGTCCGGGGGCTGGTGTCTCGGGGGCGTAGCCGGCCTGGTCGACCAGGCCGGCCAACGGCCGCAGGCGGGGCAGGTGGTCCGCCAATTGGACCACCTCACCGGTGGTGAGCAGCGGTGTCGCCGGAATCCCCGCTTCGCGCAGCCGGTCCAGCGTTTCCCACCACGCGCCCAGCACGACACGGCGCGCTGAAGGATCCCGGCGTCGGCGGGCTCTGCGCAATGCTTTCGCGACCGGCACCACCGTGGGTATGAGAAGTACCAGAAGCACGACGGCGATGCTCGTCAGCACCGCGCGAAGAAGGGACGAGGGGCGGGCCGGGGCTGTCGCCGGCTTCTTGGCAAGGTCCGTCCCGCCTGTCGCGGAGGGTGGTGGCGCCGTCGCGCCGGCTTTTTTCAGGGGATCGTCCGCCTGCGGATTCTGCCCACTGAGTGGAGCCGGGTCCTKCCGGCTCCCGATCGGGTTGTCCCGTGGGCTCGGGTCCAGCGTGACCCAGCCGAGCCGGGCGAAACGGACCTCCACCCAGGCGTCGACGTCGCGTCCGGTGGCGACGAAGGAATTTCCGTCGTATTCGGGTCGGAATCCCATCACGACACGGGCGTCGAAGCCGAGCCAGCGGGCCATCGCGGCGTATGCGCTGGCGTATTGTTCGCTTGTTCCGCGACGGTCCTCAAGCAGGCGCTGGATCTGATAATATCCGTGCCCACCCGCCACTTTCTCGGCCTGATCATAACTGAACTTACGTCCACCGGCGAGCTCGCTGTTATTGGTGAACTGCTGGTAGAGCGCCAGGAGCTGTGCCGAACCCCGTGGTTTCCCGGCGATGGTGTTGTCGATGAAGGTGCGGACCAGTTGTGGTGGATCGGGGATGCGCGGCTCGGGCGCCGCCGCCGGTTCGTCCGTCAGAACCTCGTCCRCCCGGGCGTCGAGGATCGTGGATGTCGCGGAGTAGTCGCGCGGTGCTGTCCCCCCGGTGGGGACGGCCAGATCCCCGGTCGTCCCGTCCACCGCCAGCCCGGTGACGCTCATCCGGGTGGGCCGGCCGGCGACGGGCAGCCAGTCGGGATCACCGACGGCCAGATGGATCTGTTGCGTCACGGCGATCCTGCGTGTCGTGTCGGGCTCCGCGCTGTCGGCTCTGTCGCTGAGGGTGGTGCCAGCTCGGCGGAAGTCGCCGTCGACCGTCCAGTACCGGCCGTTGAAACGGGTCAGGGTGGCCATCCGCAGGAGGCTGCCGGGTCGGCTGACCGTGCCGGTGATCCTGAGCGGCCGGCTGTCGTCACGCAGGGCGAGGTACTGCTGCAACGGGCTGACCCCGCTACGGGGCTGGACCGGCGCCTGGACGAACGCCTGTGCCTCCAGCGGTTCCCGCAACCGGGCACCTGGGGCGTGCGGCCCGAGCGTGACGGCCGCCAGGACTGCGAGAACCACCGGCACCACGGCCAGGATGAGCCCGCCCGGCCGTGGCCGGCGGCCGGTGAGCACGAGCACACCGCCGAGCCCCACCAGCACCGGCCCGTACCAGGCCGGCAGCGGTTCGACCGAGGCGCCCAGGGCCAGCGCGGCGAGCAGCGTCACCAGGGGTGGCACGGCGCGGACAAGCGGGCCGGCGTTGTACGCGGCCAGCAGGCAGGCCGCGAGCGTGGTCCAGCCGGTCAGCAGGGCCACCGAGGCGAGCGCGGGGCCGCCGGGATCGGCCGGCAGCGCGGCGGTGAGCAGGTCCCACGGGCCGTGGACGACGCCGGCGCCGGTGCCGGTGGCCAGCGCCGCGGTGAGCGCCACGGCGGCGCTGCCCGCGAGCCCCGCCGTGGCGGCGGACAAGCGCGGCCGCAGCAGCACCGCGAGGGCGGCCAGGAAGGCCACCGTCGTCGAGCTGCCCACCGCGAGCAGGAAGGCGGCAGAACCGGGCACGCCACCGAAAACCGGCCCGAAGCCCCCACCGGCGAGGGTGCCGATGAGCCAGGTCAGCACCATCCCATACGGATTCGGTGATGTCCCGCGACGGGGGGTGCGCAGGCCGTGTCGCTCTGACGCCGAGGATTCCGGGCGGTGCCCCGGATATCCTGGGCGCCCCGGCGCGGTGCCGGCCGTTCGGGCGCCCGCTGGATGCCGGCCCTGGACAGGTGACCGCCGGGTACGCGGGCCGGTGCTCCGGCTGCCCTTCATGCCGTGCCCCCCGTGACCATCCTGTTCCAGGCGGCGGCCGCCTCGACGGCGGTGCGCGCGGTCAACGTCGTCATCCCCAGCTGGCGGCGGATACCGGGCCGGCCGGGCGTGCCGTCGCCAGGCAGCGAGACCACCACCACCGGGCTGAACCGGCGGCGTTGTCGGGCGAGCCGGGCCAGCACCGCAGTGTCCACCGCGCCGGTGACGACGACCAGGGCGCCTCCGGCGGACAGCCGTTCGAGGTCGCCGAACATGCCGACGGCCGCGGTGTCCTCGGTGCGCTGGGCAAGGGAGAGCCGGTCCAGCGTCGATGTCGCCCCGGCGGTCAGGATCTCGTCGAGGCGTTCACCGACGACGCGCAGCACGACAGGTCGGCCGAGACCGGCGACGCTGCCGACGACCGAGGCGGTGATTTCGACGGCCTCTTCGAAGGCCGCCGGGTCATATCTGTCCGCCCGCGTGTCGAGGAGCACGCTGGTGGCCGGCTCGGTCGTGTCGATGTACTCGCGGACGACCAGAGTCCCCAGCCTGGCCGTGGACCGCCAGTGGATGCGACGGGGGTCGTCACCAGGGACGTATTCCCGCAGGGCCGCGAAAGTGATCGTGCCGAGCCGGGCGTTGTCGTCGGTCCGGCCTTCGTGATCGAGTACCGTCCCGGCCGGAAGCGGGCGCAGGGGATGGGTCCGTGGATGCACCCACAGCACGCCGTCGGCGGTCTGCCGCTGGGCCCAGAGGAACAGCCCGAGCGGGTCCCGGCGTTCGACGGTCAGCGGTCCCAGCCGCATCCGCCCGCGGTGTTCGGTCGGTACGGCGTAGGACAGCGCGCGGGTCCGCCCTCGTGGGACGGGCRCCACGGACAGCTCCACGGCGACGTCGCCGACGTGGTCGACGGCGGTGAACGCGGGTGCGGGCCGCCGGGAGGGATTGCGCACCTCGATGCTGCCCTCGACCGGCTCACCCACGCTGACCCGTTCCCGGGGCAGCTTCCTGGACAGCACCACCACTGGCCGGACCAGTACGGCCGTCATCCCCCCGAGGAGCAGCGTGCATGTACCGACGGCGATCGTGGTGAGCAGCGGGTAGCCCAGTGCCACACCCGCCAGATAGGTGAGTACGGCGCCCCCGGCGAGGGCACGGCCGGTACGGGTGACGGAGAACCGTTGCACACCGTTGCGGCGGAAGGCTCCTCGCGCCGATTTCGTCACGGACCACGCGGCGGGGAACCGTATGGCAGGGAGCCGTTTCATGCCGTCGTGGCTGAGAGAGCGGGCACCCGGACGCTGTCCAGGACCTCGGCGAGGACACCGGCTGCCGTGTTGCCGTGCACCTCGGCATGGGCCGACAGCACGAGCCGGTGGGCGAGTACCGCCACCGCGGTGGCCCTGACGTCGTCCGGTGTCACGAAATGGCGCCCCAGGCAGGCGGCGTGCGCCTGGGCCGCGCGGACGAGGGCGAGGCTTCCCCGGGTGCTGATCCCCAGGTGCAGCGCCTCGTGCTCGCGGGTGGCGAAGGCCACCAACGCGATGTAGCGGGCGATCTCCGGGGAGACATGGACCGACGTCGTGATCTCCTGTCGCAGCCAGGAGACCTGTTCGAGACGGACGACCGGGTGCAGCGTCGGCGGCGCCGAGCGGGCTCGCCCGAGCAGGATCTTCTCCTCGACCGCCACGTCGGGGTGGCCGAGCGAGATCCGCATGAGGAAGCGGTCGAGCTGCGCCTCCGGCAGCCGGTAGGTCCCCTCCAGGTCGACGGGGTTCTGGGTGGCCACCACGAGGAACGGCGTGGGCACCGGGTAGGTGGTCCCGTCGACGGTCACCTGCCCCTCCTCCATCACCTCCAGCAGCGCCGACTGCGTCTTGGGGGAGGCCCGGTTGATCTCGTCGGCGATGACGACGTTGGTGAACACCGGGCCCTGGCGGAACCGGAAGGCCGCCGAACGCTCCTCCCAGACGGACACGCCGGTGATGTCGGTGGGCAGCAGGTCGGGGGTGAACTGGATGCGCTGGCAGTCGCCGCCGATGCTCGCGGCGAGCGCCTTGACCAGGGAGGTCTTGCCGGTGCCGGGCACGTCCTCGACGAGCAGGTGCCCGCCGGCGAACAGGCATGCCACCGCCAGGCGGGCCGCCTCTGTCTTGCCGTGCAGCACCTGCTCGATGTTGGCTACGACGGCGTCGGCGGCGGACCGCGCGCCATCGACGCCGGCCGGCGTCGGGGCGGCCGCCGGCTGGTGGGGCATCTGGTAGGGGCTGGTCACAGGTGTGTCCTCACGGTGTGGTGGGCGGGGCGATACAGGCCGGCTGCGGCAGTGGGGTCGGTGGCGGCGCGGTGACGCCGAAAGCGATCACCTGGAAACACGTCCGTCCGCCGGCCGGCACGGTGACGGAGAAGGAGGTCTGGCCCGCGGGTAGCAGTGACGGAACCGTGACCGGCTGATACTCCTGGCCGTCGCTCGAGCGAAGGACGAGATATCCCTCGAGGCCGGGCAGCCCCTCGGCGTCCCGTGCCCAGGTAACGGTGGCGGTACTGTTCTGCCCAGCGCTGATGGAGGTGGCAACGGGGTACTGCTGGGGGCCGGCTGGCGAGACGGTGGATCCGGGCGGGGAAGCGCGATGCTGGAGCAGCGCCACGCCGACGCCGACAGCCAGGCCGAGCAGGACCAGCGTCCCCGTGGCGGCCAGCGGCCCCCTGCCACGCCGCCGCGGCGCGGATTCTTCCGGACGCACCGGCAGCCGGCGGCTGCTCTCCCGCGTCTCCAGTTCGCCGCCACCAGCGCCTGCGCTGACGCCGGGACCGAGGAGGTCATCGGCATCGGACCTGTACCCGCTGTGCTCGTCCCCGGACGGGCGGCCGCTCKTCACCGGGACGACGGGCGCGATCAGCTCCGGCGCGTCGGTGAACTCGGCCCACCGGCGTGCCACCTCCACGGCGGTGGGCCGTGCGGCCGGACGATCGTCCAGACATGCCGCGAGCAGTTCCCAGATCTGTCCGTCGACCCCGTCCGGGTGAGGGAGCGGCCGTTGACGGGATCGGCGCCGGCCTGGAGCGCCCGGGGGCCCGCTGTCCGGTCGCCGGCCGATGAGCAGTTCGCAGGCGGTGACGCCGAGCGCGTAGATGTCCGCGGGCGTGCCCATCTCCTGGCCGGCGGGCGCCTCAGGGGCGATGTAGCCCGCGGTGCCCAGCGATGTGGTGTGCACCAGTCCGGCGATGTCACGGGCGATCCCGAAGTCGGCGAGCAGGGCCGCGGGCCGGCCTGCCCGCTCGGTGACGAGGATGTTCTCCGGTTTGATGTCGCGGTGCACCACCCCGGCGGCGTGCACCGCGCTGAGCGCGCTCGCGGTCTGGGCCATCAGACGGGCCACATCGCCCGCGGGGAGACGCGGCCCGTCAACCAGTCGCCGCAGGTTCCCCCCGGGGACGAAGTCCATCACGATGGCCCGTACCTCGCCCTCCGCCACCAGGTCGTGTACCCGGAGCAGATGATCATGCTGTAGGCGGGTCAGCGTCTCGTGCTCGCGCAGGAACCGTGCGGCGGTGCGGGACCGGTCGCCCGGGACGACCCGGAGCAGCTTCGCCGCCACGCGGCTGCCGTCGTCCACCCGACGGGCGGCCCACACGGTGCCGGCTGCGCCGCTGCCGATCTCCTCCTCCAGCAGGTAGCGACTGCCCAGCTGGCGGACGCCGGTACGGACGGGAACGGGTGCGGCTGGTGGCACCAGCGTGTCGTTGCCGGCGTCGGGCCGGGCCGCGTCCGCGAGCGCGTCGGCAAGGTCGTCCAGAGTGGCAGGGCGCCGTGCCGGGTCGGCGGCCATGGCATCCCGTAGAGCGGCGTGTAACCGGATCGGGATGCGTGGAGCGTGACCACCGGCGGGTGCCTGCCCGGCGGCCGCGTCCGCCAGGGCGGACCAGCCGGCCAGCAGGGACGCGTACGCATACACCCGCGCCCTGGCGGTCCAGACCGCCGGCGTGCGACCGGCTCGGATGATCTCAGGTGGTTCGTGGCCGAGCCACGGGCCCGACGCGGTGCGCAGACCGGCGAGGGTGGGGGGCAGCGGCGTGGCGAGGACGAATCCGCCGGTGGCCGTGATCCCGAGTTCCGGGGGTGCTCCGACGAAGCCCGCGGTGGTCAGCGCGCGCAGTCCGTCCGCGATCGTCCGGGCGGCTCGGGCGATCCGCTCGGCGTCGAGCCGGGCGGCCACGGCCGGCTCCGTGACCGGCCGCGCGTCCATCTGCCCCAACAGCAGGTACGGCCGGCCCTCCGCGTCCACGCCATGATCGATCAGCGGCTGGACGACGGTTTCGTCGACATCGGCGAGGATGGCCTCCAGTTCCGCGCACTCCACCCGGATCCGCCGCAGCCGCGCGGGGTCGAGCGTGGCCGTGACCAGCAGCAGTTCGACCCGCTGACCGTCGCGTTCACATACCGCGGGAATGCTGAGCAGCGGCCCGCCGGCAGGTACCGACGCGAGCAGCCGAAGGCCGGGAACTCCTGGCAGTGTCATGACCCGCGAATCCACTCCAACACGGTAAATATTCAAATGACGAACATCCGGCAATGGCGTGTGCGTATGTACACGCCGCCGGGCCCGCCGTATTCAGGCACGAAGGTCTCCCGCCCGGCTGGCCGTCTCCTGGTCCGTGGGACCGATCCGTGGAATTCTGTCGGCCGGGAAAGGCCGCCGATCCGGGTGCCCCCGGAGCCTAGCGAGCCGGCCGGCACGGCGGAACCGGAAGGTCTCCCCATACGACCTGCCGGATACACCTGACCGGACATGGCGGACCTGGAACCCGGCCCGAACCCGGCCCGCGGTGGCGGGAACGACGGCCAGGCCGGCGGCCGACAGCCTGGCCAGGCCCGGTCAGGTGGAATCCGGCCCAGGTTCCTGGCCGATGAGACGCAGATCCGCCGGGGTGATCAGGCCGGTGGTGAGCACGTACTCGGCGAGCGCCGACAGCGCGTTCCAGCCCTGAAGATTCGGTACGCCGTCGTCGGTTAGCCGGGTTCGCAGATATTCGATCCGCTTTATCAACGTGGTGCGGTTCCAGCCCAGTCGGGCGGCCGCCGCGGCGTACGACCGAGGGGCCGGATCGTAGCGGTCCCCGTCCTGGAGATAGCCCGCGAAGAGCGCGACCAGAGCGAGCCGGTCGGCGTCCTTGATCGTCACCTTCAGGCCGGCGGAGGTGGGTATCCCGGTGGGCGCCTTGGGCTGTCGGCCAGCGGCTGGCGGACCGTACATGATCAGTTCATGGCTGCGGGCCGCGCCGTCGACAATCACCCGGAGGCGTCCCTCGACCGGATCCCGCTTGCCAGGCCCGACCACCCTGCGTAGCCCGAACGGGTCGACGGTCGCGAAGTGCCGCGTCGCGCTGGGATTCGACAGCATCCACACCTCGCCGATCCATTCCACCAACCCGGCCAGTCTGGAGATCGCCTTGTCCTCGGGATCGAGACAGACGGTGCATCCGTCGTCCCGGCCGAATGTGAAGGTCTCACCGGGCACTGTCCGATGCTCCAGGCCATCTGTGACGACACGTAGGTCCACCCCGTCCACCTCGCGCTGCCTCCGCACCCGAACGTCGTTGGGGAAGCCTCCCCGTTTCCACCTTCTGTGGCGTTTTGTAGCCTAACGGACGCGCCAATCCATCGAGAGAGGAGCCAGGGTGAGCCGAGCCGGGCGTTTCGCGCCGCCACGCCTGTTCAGGAGACCTGCGAACCGGGCAGTCGGCGCGGTAACCGTGGTCTGTGTACTGGCCGCCGTCCTCGCCGTCGCCGTTGGTGTCGGATACACCGCCACCCGGCCCTTTCTTGATGACGGATCCACATATGCCGCGAATGGTTACACGCTCACCCATCTCAACGGTGAGACCGGCCAGGCGGACGCGACGGCACGACAGCCGATCGCCACCGGGCAGGAAAAGGTGCAGGTGATCCCCTCTCCGGACGGGCAGGTGATCGTGCACAACAGGAACACTGACACGGTCCAGTCCTTCGACGGCGCGACCCTGACGCCGAACGCGCCGCCGGTCAGCATTCCACGCGGCAGCGCGTTCGACAGCGTGGAGGTGGGTGTCACGCGGTCGGGAGGCTACGTCGTCAACCGGAAAACGGACAGCGTCGAGACGATCGGCACCCCGCAACGCGGGCCGACGCGTATCGCCATCCCGGACGGTATCCTCGCCCAGGCCGAGGCCAGCGGCTCGGTGCAGGTTCCGGTCGACGACTCGGTGTGGGTGCTCACCAAGAAGAACAGCGTCGCCGAGGTGACCGGCGGCCGGGTCGCGCGGACCGTGCCATTCGATGGCTCACCGGTCGGTCTCACCGTCGCGGACGGCCATCCCGTCGTGGTGGTCGCCGACGGCCGGGCATACGCCGTGGACGGCCGGGCCCCGCGCCAGCTCGGCAAGCTGTCCCTCGCCGGGTCGAATGGGTCGAATGTGGTGCTGGGCTCATGGCGGGGCGCCGGCCGTTACGTCGTGGCTGTCGACAAGGTCAAGGGAAACGTCGCGATCCTCGACCCGCGTGTCGGCACCGAGCGGGCCGTCCAGCTTACCGGCCCGACCCCGACCGACCTGGACTCGCCGGCCACGCTCGGTAGCTGGATCTATGTGCCGGACCGTAATGATCATAATGAGCGCGGCGGGCAGCGGCAGGGTGGGGACGCCAGGCCGAGGCTGTGGCGGATCAACCTTTCGACCGGTCTGGCTGAGGGCCGTCCCTTCGATGTGCCCGGTCAGCACGGCCCCTTCGATCTGTGGGTCGACGGCGGCCGGGTATGGGCCGGCCAGCAGTATGATCAGCGGACGCTCGTGGTGGACGCCGACGGGCACGAGCGGGACGCCGACAAGGGCGCTAGGTCCGAGGTGGTCGACAGCGAGTCACGCACCGGAACCGAAGGTCCGCGAGGTGCCCAGCCCACGCCGTCGGCACCACCACCTGTAGCGCCGTCGGCGCCGGCCGCACCGCCCACGGCCGTGYCGCGCCCGCCCGCGGACGCCGCGCCGCCGGCCCGGCGGGTCACCGTGCCGTCGTTCCCGAAGGGCACTCTCCACCAGCAGGCGTGTGACCGTCTCGAACAGAGCGGCCTGCGCTGCCAGCCGCTCCCCGCGGGAGACCAGGACGGCCTCGCGGCTGACGAAGTGATCAACACGAGTCCGCGGGCCGGCGCCTTGGTGCCCGAGGGCAGCCCGGTGACGGTCAGCTATGTCGGGCCGTTGCGGACCCCGAACGTGCTCGGACAGCCCGTGGACAGCGCCTGTGACTACCTGCGACAGGCGGGGCTGCTGTGCACGACGAAGCAGCCCAGCGGCACCCTGGCGCTGTCTCCCGAGCAACTCGGCCAGGTGTCCGGCCAGAGCCCCCGGGCCGGCGCGTCGGTCGCCAAGGGCAGCACGGTCACGCTCACCTACTACGACAGCATCGCCCTGCCCTCCTTCATTGGTCAGCCGCAGGGCACGGCCTGCGCCACCCTCGCCACCTATGGGCTGAAGTGTGACCCGAAGGAAGGCGGCACCGCTGTCGGCACCGGCCAGGCGCCCGGCACCGTTGGCGCGCAGGACCCGCCGCCGTCGACGGTGGTGAAAGCCGGCAGCACGGTCACCGTGACGTACTACTCCGGCCAGAACACCGTGGGGGACTATGTCAACCCGGTGCCGCAGACCTACCAGGACGCCTGCGCCAAGGTACGGGCCGCCGGTTTCACATGCACTCCTGTCGAAGGCGTGACCGCGGCCGGAACAGGCCAGCAGTCCGGCACGGTCTACGCCCAGAGTCTGGGGCCCGGGACCAAGGCGAAAATCGGCTCGACCATCGACATCACTTATTACAGTCCGAACAACACCCTATCAACAAGCTATGTCGGATGGGACATCAACGCAGCGTGCGCCGACATCAGCGCCCACGGGTTCACGTGCAATCCCGTACCGGATCTTTTCCCTGTCGCCAACCAGGTGGGGGCGCAGGACACGCCGGTTGGTAAGCAGCCGATAGGCTCACCCGTCACGCTGCGCTATTCCCCCTGGCAGCCCGTCGAGTACACGCTGTACCAGCACAACACCCTCGACGTCTGGGCGTTGCGGAAGACCCCTGACGGCCCACCCGACGGTTACGGCCGGCGATCCGTGCCGATCGGCCGCGCGTACGCGCCCCCAGGATCAGAGAACMTGCCGGGCGCACGGAATATCAACGGCTTCTACTGCACGGCTGGCAAAGGTCGGTGCAACGGGCTCGACGTCAATCACTTCTACTCGTACTCGCAGATTGGCAGCTATTCGCCTGCCGATTCAGGACCATGGAACGGGCCGAACCTGATAGCGAGGTTCATGCCGTGCGGCCTCGGCAGGGGGGAGCGGCCGGTCTGGCGCACCTGGACCGCCGGTACGCCGCGGTACTACAACCTCACCACGACCCAGCCCGCGGGGTCGACGAACGAGCTCCTCGGCTGTGTCTGGTGAGCCCACGTGGTGGGCCGGCTGTCACGCGACCCGGCCCACCACGAAACCGCTCCCGCTAGGCGACGTCGAGCCAGGCGCGCAGCGCCTGGCGGATCACTTCGCTGGCGTTGGTGTGGTCGGCGTCCGCGCGGGCGGCCAGGGCCGCCCGCATGTCCGGGTCCAGCCGCACCGGTACGACCTCTCCCGGCGCCGATCCGATCGGACGCCGCCCGCCCCGGCGGCGCAGGAGTTCGACGTCATAGCCGGCCTCGGCCTCCGCTGCGAGCGTTGTCACGAGCTCGTCGGTCACCAGGACGCCTCCCGACGTACGGGTGTGCTCTGTCTCGCCGGTCATCTCGTCCCTCCTTGTCACGGCAGGAGACTGCGGTACTTCGGACGCATCCGCATCGCATGAATGATCAATTCGGTCCCGTCGTCGAGGAGCAGTACGACGATCTCCAGGAAGTTGCCTGCCCGGTCCGGCCCCAGCCGAAGCTCTCGCGGCGGCTTCTCACCGTCGAGGGGGTAGGCAACCAGGTAGCCCACGGCAGCGTGGGTGATGTCCCCGTCGGCCACGCCGTGCTTGCGGGCCGAACGGTGGATCTTCACGGCTACTATCGTAATACGAAACTTTGCGGCCGTCGTCGGGCCACTCGTCTCCGCCACCCGAAGCCGCTTCGTTCGTCCCGCCTCGCCTCACACCGCCCATCTCGAAGACCAGCCCGATGCGAGGGCCGATGGAGGGCATCACGGAACGCCGTCCCAAAGCGCTCACGCATGGTGGATGCTGGTGAACTCCCTGATGGCGGCGTCGACCCCGGCTGCCGARACCGGGTCGGCGACCATCGTCAGCGCGGCGTTCCCATCAGCGGCGTCGGCGTCCTCGCAGTGCCCCAGCCAGAGCTCGCCCGGGCCGCCGTCGAAGACGGCCAGCAGCCCGTCGACCCGCGCGTCGTCCCCGGCGTCGTCGGTGCGGGCGAGCACGGTGACCCGCCGCCAGCCGTCCGCCGGTGCGGGGAGGGCGTCCGCCAGCCGGCGCTCCGTGGCCCGCAGCCTGCGCCGGCCAGGCCGCCCGGTGCCCGGGGAGGGATTGACAAGATCACTGAGTGTCACGCGTAGGCGAACGTCCAGCGCGTGTGTGTCAGGGTCGTGCTCGAGATCGTGCAGCGGCCCGTCGCTCCAGTGCCGTACCAGTCCGCGGTCACCCGCGACGAGGGCGCAGGCCCGTGTCGTACCGGGGTCACCGRCCGGCCTGATCTGCTCGACGGCGATGTGGACGCGGCCGGCCGCCACGGCGCCGACCACCGAGGCAAGCGGTCCCGCGAGCCGGAGCTCGCCGTCGGCATGGACGTCCACCAGACCACGAGCGGCCAGCCCGGCAAGCAATTCGTCG
The DNA here is from genome assembly GCF_001983005.1 of Protofrankia sp. BMG5.30. NCBI lineage: Bacteria > Bacillati > Actinomycetota > Actinomycetes > Frankiales > Frankiaceae > Protofrankia > Protofrankia sp. BMG5.30. The sequence goes on from NZ_MOME01000023.1 coordinate 69,912, forward strand.
TCCAGGAGGGGGTGCAGCTCCTCGTCGATCTCGTTGTAGCCGCTGTACGGCACATGGGGAAACCGCCGGGCCCCGAGGCAACGGGCAATGGCGGTCAGCTCGTCACCGGTGAGCCGGACAGCGGTCGGTGGTTTCTTCGTCACAAGATTGACTCGAATATTTTTTTGGCGCTATTGCCAGCGGATTTGAGGCCGTTGCCCACGGCTTTGACGCCGTCGCCCACCGCGTCGGCGGCGTCGTCGACATGGTCGCCGACGAATTTGCCGCCGTCCAGACCGTAACCGATCCCCTCGCCGAGGATGACAGTCGGCGGGGTCGGAATGTTACCGATCAGGTGCGCTGTGTTGGCCGCGAAATCGACGGTATTACCAAGGCTCGGATCGTCCCAGAGTTTCTTGCCAGCCATGAAGGTGCTACTGGCATCGACGATGACGCCGGCCACCGGTATGGCACCGGCTGCCCGTCGGCTACCGGGGCTGTCCAGCAGCCGCCGGGCGTGCCCGGCCAGATTATCGGCCGTGGTCGCCCGTTTGGGGAAAAATGGGAGTATTTTTTCCGGCGTGTCACGGCCAGTCGGTATCCGACGGCTCTCGAAACGGCCGAGCGCTTGTTTCCCGAGCGCCTTCGGAAGGCTGTCCGCCTTGCGTATCGACTCGTGCCACTCCCTGGCAGTGAGAATATCTGCACTCACTTTCATACCGAGCGCACCCGACAGCTCCTTCAGTGCACGCAGGGAACGCTCATCCCATTTTGTGATATATCCCGCCGCTTGTAGCTCCCGGACATCCCGCCGCGTCAACCGCAGATCCTTCTCTGCCTTCCTCAGCAGCTTTCTGCGGGTCCTGATGTCACGTTGGAGACGTTGCGCCAGCGCGCTGTCACCGGCCCGGTGGGCGGCCTCCTGCCTGTTCTCCAGGTCCATCAGCAGCCGCGAGCTGCGACGTACGTCGTTCCGTAGCCGGAAGACGCGTCGCCTGCCCTGTCGACGGAGGAGTATCTCTGGGGCCTCGCCGAGGGCGATGGCGGAGAACGCCTTGACGCGGTCCAGCCAGCCGGGGGTGTCCGCCCGTTTCGCGTCGGCGCCGATCTGGCCGAAAGCCGTGGCCGCCGCGGTCAGGTCGTCAGCGGCGCGCTCGAGCCGGTCGCGCAGTGTTGCCAGCCCTGCGACGACTGTCTGTGCCTCCGGGGGCAGCCCGCCGGCGTCGATGGTCAGGGCGTTGGCCGCCTCGCGTACCAGGCGTGCCTGAGCGCGCAGGTCATGGTCGGTGTCGAAGAGTTCGGCGAAGACGAAGACGAACAGGCCCGCGAATCCCGTCACGGCCCCACCACGGACTGTTTCGTGACCGCCATGGCAAGCCGGCTCGTCGCCACTGTGAGGTCCGCCCGCGCCGCGTCGGCTTTCCGCTCGTACCTGCGGGCGATGTTCTGGAGTTCGTCCACCATGTCGGACACGTTGGCCCGGGCCGAGCCGACCGCGTTCCTGGCCGACTCGGCCCTCGTCCGGGCCCGGTCGATCCGTGCGGATTTCGAGCGCATGCCACGCACATCGATCGTCACGTCGGACAACCTGTCCAGCGGGGCCCGCAACCGGGCCGCCACGGCGCGGCACTCCCGCGCGTAACGATCGGCCTCGTCCAAGCTGTCCTGGAGCGCATCGGCCCTTGCCCGGAGGATGTCCACCTCACTCATGCTCATCAGCTTGGGGGAATGCTGCCTCCAGACGGTATCGGGAGCCCTTCCCAATAGGCTGGGGAGGGCTCCCGATGTCATTGTCGCTGTGCCACCCGTAGCGTTGGTCGTGATTTCAGTTGGCGACCGTGGCCATGGCTGTGATCGATGGCCGGTGACGGGACGATCGAATCGAACGGAGATGACGATGTATCAGCTCGACCCTGCCCAGGCACATGACCTGGGGCGTAAGTTCGGGCAGCAGGCGGACGTGGAGACCACCGCGCTCGTCCACGATATGAACAGCAGCGTCCACCGTATGCAAGGCAWGATCAGCGTGCTCACCACCGGAGTGAAGAGCATGGACTGGAAAGGCCGGCGGGCGACGTCGTTCGACAATCTGTGGGAGAGCGAGTTCCGGCCGAACATGACACGCATGCAGCATGCGATCGAAGAATTCGTCCCCGTCCTGGAACGTATGAAAATGGCGCTGAAGGACGCGGAGGCCGCCATGCACGCGCACGCCCGCGACACCGAGGCCATCGACCACGCGGTCTGAACACGAAATACGCGGCCCGACACGAAGTGCGCCGACCCGAGGCGCTCCGACGCGAAGTACGAGGTCAGACGTGGAGTACGAGGTCACGGTCGTCGGCCCACGGGGCCGTGTGACACCGCTGCTGATCGAAGCGGACGCGACGGCCACCGTGGGCGAACTGCGTACCGCCGTTGCCGAGCTGCTCGCCGGCCACGCTGACACGACAGCCGGCCGGCCCGGTACGGCACGCGCCGATACGGCGGAGGGCGGCACGGCAAAAGCCGGTATCGCGGGCATCGGCGTCGCAAACGCTGATTCGGCGAATACCGATATGGCAGGCGCTGCCATGGCGGGTGGCGTGCTCTTCATCGACGGTGAGCTGGTCCCCGCCGGCCGGCGGCTGGCCGACATCGTCATGACTGCGGGTACCGCGTTCTCGTTCGCCCGTCCGGAGGATGTCCGGCTACCGGGAAAGTCAGTCTCACGGGACATTCCGGCCGAGCGTTCCAGCGCGGGAAACACGCCGGATCCGGGCCGCGAGGTGGCGGTGGTGGGCGGCCCGGTGGCGGGCGCCAGTGCGGCGCTGGCAGGCGAGGGCCACGCCGGCACACTTGTGCTCGGCCGTACCGCCGGCTGCGACCTGGTTCTCGACGATCCCGAGGTCAGCCGTAGACACGCCGAGATAYGCACCGACCGCACCGGCGCCGTGCTGCTCGCCGACACCGGATCACGTAACGGTGTCGGGTGGCGCGGCTACCGGGCCACCGCCGACATCCGGCTTCGGGACGGCGACGTGGCGCAGCTCGGTGAGAGCATGATCACCGTCCGGCCGTACGCCGGAGCCGACGCCCGGCTGGAAGCCGACGCGGCGCACGGCGTGCGCCGGTTCAACCGGCCACCGAGGATCGTGCCACCGCGGCGTCGGCCCGAGATCGCCGTGCCGGCCGAGCCGGAGAAGCCGCGGGGCTTCCGTTTCCCGCTCGTTACGGTGTTGCTTCCTCTGCTGTTCGCGGCTGTGCTCTACGCGCTRCTGCCGAACGCCGGCTACTACCTGCTCTTCATGCTGCTCTCCCCGGTGATGGCCGTCGCCCACGCCATCACCGAACGGCGTGGCGGACACCGGGAGTATCGCCAGAAACTACGCGAGTACCAGGCCGAACTGGACGCGGTACGTACCCGGCTGGCCACTGCCGCGCTCGAGGAGGAACAGGCCGCCCGCGATGCGCTGCCCGACCCCGCGATGCTGGTGCGTTACGCGACCGGCCCGACCGGACGCCTGTTCGAGCGCCGCCCCACCGACGAGGACTTCGGACGGCTGCGCGTGGGGCTGACCGACCGCCCCGTCGACGTACGCCTGAGYGGCCCCGGCGCCGAGAACGAAGAACTTCCGACCGCGTACGCGGTGCCGGTGACGGTGGAGCTGACGCGTGCCGGTGTGCTCGGCGTCGCCGGACCCCGGAAGGCGGTCCTGCCCGTCACGCGGGCGCTGCTGGCCCAGGTGGCCACCCTGCACGCGCCGCACGACTTCGGGATCGTGCTGTTCACCGGCCAGGACGAGGCCGCGGACTGGGAGTGGGTGAGCTGGCTGCCGCACACCCTGCCGCACCGGACGGACCTGGCCTGCCGGCGGATGGTGGCCACCGACCGCGAGCAGGCCGAGGCCCGCATCGCCGAGCTGCGGCGCATCATGGACGAGCGCCGGGCGGATCAGCATGCCGGGCTGCGCGACCAGGCTCCACCGGGGCRCCGTCTGCTGCTCCTCCTCGACGGGGCACACCGGCTGCGCACCCTGCCGGGACTTGCCGACCTGCTTGCCGACGGGCCCGGGCTCGGCGTGTACGCGCTGTGCCTGGACAACACCGAGTCGAGCCTGCCGGACGAGTGCCGCGCCACCGTCGTGGTCACCAACGACTCCGGGAGCCGGGTCCGGGTGACCCATCCGCACCGGGACGCCGAGGCCGAGGTGCTCGTGGACGGCCTGCGGCATTCCCTGGCCGAGCGGGTCGCCCGCGCACTGGCCCCGGTCCGGGTGCTCGGGGCCCGTTTCGGCGACGACGGCGACCTGCCCGATCACGTACGTTTCCTCGACATCTGCGGGCTCGGCGCGGATCCCGGAGCCTGCGACATCGCCGCGCGTTGGGCCGCCGAACCCGGCGGACGCAGCACCCGGATACTGCTCGGCGCCGACGCGTCCGGCCCGGTCGCCGTGGACCTGCGCCGGGACGGGCCGCACGCGCTGATCGCCGGCACCAGCGGCGCGGGCAAGTCGGAGCTGCTGCAGACCCTGGTCGCGTCCCTTGCGCTCGGCAACACCCCCGAGGCGCTCACCATGGTCCTGGTCGACTACAAGGGCGGCAGCGCGTTCGCGGACTGCCGCGACCTGCCGCACTGTGTGGGTATGGTGACCGACCTGGACGGCCACCTGGCGGACCGCGCGCTCGCCTCGCTGTCGGCCGAGCTGCGCCGCCGGGAGACGATTCTCGCCGCGGCCGGTGCCAAGGAGATCGAGGACTACTGGGCGGGCGGCGGCAGCGGCCTGCCTCGGCTGGTCATCGTGGTCGACGAGTTCGCCACCCTGGTCGAGGAGGTGCCGCGGTTCGTCGACGGCGTGGTCGGCATCGGTATGCGGGGGCGCAGCCTCGGCGTCCACGTCGTCCTGGCCACCCAGCGGCCCGCCGGCGTGGTGAACGCCGAGATCCGGGCCAACGTCAACCTGCGGCTGTGCCTGCGGGTGACCCGTGCGGAGGAGAGCGCCGACGTGATCGAGGCGCCGGACGCGGCGCGCATCTCCCGGCTGCACCCCGGCCGCGCGTACCTGCGGACCGGGCACAGCGAGCTGACGGCCGTACAGTGCGCCCGGATCGGCTGGCCTCGTCCCGACACGGCAGCCGCATCGTCCACCGGCGAGACGGTGACGGTGACCCGACGCCGGATCACCGACCTCGGCCGGCCCCGGCGGGCGCGGACGGATCGGGCCACGGCCGCCCCCGGAGTGGGCCATGCGGGTGCCACCGACCTGACCGTCGTAGTGGCGGCCGTGCGGGCCGCGGCGGAGCGGATGGAGCTCCGCGCGCCGGCAAGCCCATGGCTGCCGCCCCTGCCGGAACGGATCACTATCTCCGATCTCGACATGATGCCGGCCGCGCCAACGCCGCCGGTCGGGTCCCCGGTGGCCGTGCGGCTCGGGCTGGCCGACCATCCGGCCCGACAGGCGCAGGAGCCGTTTGTGATCGACCTCGAACAGAGCGGACCGCTGCTGGTCGCCGGAATGGCGCGCAGCGGTCGTTCGACCCTCCTGCGTACCCTGGCGGCTTCCCTCGCCACCCACGCCAGCCCCGCCGACGTGCACCTGTACGCGCTGGACTACGGAAGCCGGGCGCTGGCCCCGCTGGCGTCGCTGCCGCACTGCGGTGCCTGGGTGACCGGTGACGAACCCGACCGCGTTGACCGGCTGCTGGACATGCTCACCACCGAGGTTTCCCGCCGTACCCGCCTGCTCGCCGCCGGCAGCCATGCATCGCTGGGCGAGCAGCGTGCCGCGGCGGCACCGGCGGACCGGCTGCCGTACCTGGTCCTGCTGGTGGACCGGTACGAGACGTTTCTGGCCCGGCACGCCGAGACCGACGGCGGACGGCTGGTGGAGACACTGGACGGACTGCTCGGCCGCGGCCCCGCCGCCGGCATCCTGCCGGTGCTGGCCACCGACCGGACCGGCTTCACCCGTCGCCTTGCCAGCGCGGTCGCCACCCGTCTGGTGCTGCGCCAGGCCGAGCCCGACGACGTGACCGTCTTCGGGCTCAGCCCGCGAGATGTACCGCGAGCCATGCCAGCCGGCCGGATCGTGGCCGTACCGCACGCGGTGGAGGCACAGATCGCCCTACTGGCGGCGGATCCCGAGGGCGCGGCCCAGGCCGCGGCGGTCGAGGAGTTGGCCGACACGCTCACTTCCCGCTGGAAGGCTGTTGACAATGAACGCCTGCCACACCGGATCGACCCGCTACCAGATCTGATCACCGTGACCGACCTCGCGCGGCTGCGAACCGGACCGTCACCGAGCCTCCCGACGGTCTGCACGGTGGGTGTCGGCGGTGACCACCTCGCCCCGATCGACGTGGATCTCACCGGCACCGGTTCGGCGTTCCTCGTCAGCGGCCCACCGCGTTCGGGGCGCAGCACAGCCCTGGCCGCTGTCGTCACCTCGCTGACCGGCCGCGGCACCGGCGAGATGCCGGTGGTGATCTGCTGCCCACGCCCGTCGCCGTTGACGGGCCTCGGCAGCCTGCCCGGGGTGGCGCGGGTCCTGCACGGCACAGAGCTCGGCATGGAACTCGACGACATGATCGCCGAGCTGCCCGGCCCGGTGGCGGTTATCGTCGACGACGCCGAGCTGCTCGCCGACGGTCTCGCCGCCGACGTGCTCGAACGAGTGGTCCGCGGCGCCCGCGACGAAGGCAACCTGGTCGTCGCCGCCGGAACCACCGAGGATTTGGGGACTCAGCGTTACCGGGGCTGGCTCGCCATGCTCAGGCGCGACAGGCATGGCCTGCTGCTCAACCCGTCGTCGCACGTCGACGGTGAGGTCCTCGACGTCAAGCTGCCTCGGTCGACCAGGGGCGGCTGGCCGGCCGGGCGGGCCCTGCTGGTCGAAGGCGGCGTCACCGTGCCGGTGCAGATACCGTTGTACGATAAACCGGTTCGACCGGTCCGTCAGGAATCCCGGATCGCGGCCCGAATACCGTCATTCTGATCCGTCATCACCCTGATCAAATATCGTCATCCGGCGATATTGTCTTCTTGTCTGGCCGCCCGGGCTCCTTTCTTGTTTCCTGGCGGCTGTGCCGCCATGGTGCTTGCTTTGTTCGCCGACGCCGACGCCGACGCCGACGCCGCCGACGTGTCACAGGGATAACCGGGAGGCCGTCACAGGGGGATGTTGCCGTGGCGGCCGCGGCGGGCGGGCGCGTCGGCGAGGACCTGCGCGATGCGCCGGCGGGTGTCGGCGGGATCGATGACGGCGTCGATGACACCGAGGGCCAGCCCCCGGTCGACCCCGCCGGCGGTGCGGGCGTGGTCGTCGACGAGCCGGGCGAGCAGCGCCGGCCGCTCGTCGTCGGACACCGCCGCCAGGGCCCGGCGGTGCAGGATGCCGACCGCGGCCTCGGCACCCATGACGGCGACCTCCGCCTCGGGCCAGGCCAGGACGGCGGTGGCGCCCAGCGAGCGGGAGTTCATCGCGATGTACGCCCCGCCGAAGGACTTCCGGGTGACGAGCGTGACGCGCGGCACCGTGGCCTCCGCGAACGCGTAGAGCAGTTTGGCGCCGCGGCGCACCACCCCGTCCCATTCCTGGCGGACGCCCGGCAGGTAGCCGGGAACGTCGACGACCACGACCAGCGGGATACCGAAGGAGTCGCACATGCGGACGAACCGGGCGGCCTTCTCGGCGCTCAGCGAGTCCAGGCAGCCGCCCTTGCGCAGTGGGTTGTTCGCGATGACGCCGACGCTGTGGCCGTAGAGACGGCCGAGCCCGACGACGATGTTGGGCGCCCAGCGGGGCTGCAGCTCCTCGAAACCGTCGCCGGTGGGGTCGTCGTCGACGAGCCGGCGCACCAGCGGCCGGACGTCGTAGGCCCGCCGCGGCCGGTCCGGCAGCAGCGCCCGCAGATCCTCACCGACGTCGCTGGCACCCACCTCGGCGGTGCCGACCGTGCCGGTGCCGGGGCCGCTGACACTGAGCGTGCTGGCGCCGACCTCGATGGTGCTGACCTCTGTGGTGGAGCTGATCTCGTCGGCGCCGGGCTCGGTCCTGGGCCCGGGGAGGGCGGCGGCCAGGCCCCGGCCGACGCCAAGGTCGAAACGGCCCGGGTCGGCGAGCAGGGAGGTGATCCGGCGGGCCCGCTGGTAGGCGTCCCGCTCGGAACGGGCCAGCACGTGGACGACACCGGAGCGGCGGCCGTGCGCGTCGGCGCCGCCGAGCCCCTCCATGTCGATCTGCTCTCCGGTCACGCTGCGCACGACGTCGGGACCGGTCACGAACACGCGACCGGCCGGCGCCATGATCACGACGTCGGTCAGCGCCGGCCCGTACGCCGCGCCGCCCGCGGCCGGCCCGAGCACCACCGAGATCTGCGGCACCCGGCCGGAAGCGTGGATCATGGCGGCGAAGATCTGGCCGATGCCGTCGAGCGCTTCGACACCCTCGGCGAGGCTCGCCCCACCGGAGTGCCACAGCCCGATGACCGGGCTTGCGGTGCGGACCGCCTCCTCGATGGCGGCCACGACGTGCCTGGAACCCTCGGAACCGAGCGCCCCGCCCATCCGGCTGCCGTCCGTACAGTAGCCGATGACCGGGATGCCGCCTATCCGGCCCCGCCCGGCGAGTACCCGGCCGCTGCCGGTGGAGGGGAACGGGGCGAACGAATCGGGGTCGAACAGGTGGGACAGTCTGCGGCGGGGATCGCGGACGTCCTGCTCGGGGATACTGATACCGATACTGACGCCGGCCCGCGTGCCGTTGGCTACCTCCGTCATTCTTGCAAGGATGCCGGCCTGTTCTAAAGTTTTCCTGTACACCACTGTGACCGGTATCCACCGGCCATCCAGGTGCGGCTCGGGGAAGGTCACGCGGTCTTTGTCGGTAATCTCCGGAGCAAGGTCGTGGCGGTCCACGGAAACCCATGAACGTAACCGTCCGTCACGGCGTTTCCGGTCGGAGCTGGTTTGTGACAACAGTGTCCGTCCCGGTTGGCGGACGGCTCGCGCCCACCGTCAAAGCCCGACACAGGACCAGGCGGACCGCGGTACGCGGGCAACGGCGCCGCCTGACGCGGCCGGCGTGCCGGTGGGGTCCGGTGGGCCGGGGATCCCGGTTGAACCGCGGATCCGCGGTTCCGGTGAACCGTGGGACGCGCGGGCCTATCGGCCGGTGGTCAGCGCGTAGAGTCGCTCCAGGCTCGTCGCCTCCAGGACGTCCGGCAGGGACAGTCGCTGCCCGGTCGTCCGTTCCAGAATGGTCGCGAGGGTGAGCAGGTGCACCGAGTCCCAGCCGGGTATCTCGTCGAGTTCTCGACCGGCGTCGGTGGCCGACACCGGCAGGCCCAGTTCGTCGCGGACGAGCGTGACCAGATCCTCGATGCTGTCCATCCGTCGTCTCCATTCGTTGTGGTCATTCGTCGTGATCATTCATTGTGATTCTCGTCGCGGTCACCTTCATGACCATGCCTGTGGCCGTGCTGGGAGCGCGTCGTCGGTGCCGGGAGACCGTGGCCGGACCGCATCGGCCGTGGACGGTAAAAACCGCGTCCTACATCCTGCGGGACGCGCCTTGGACGGCGCTAATTCCGGCCCTGGGCCCGACCGGCAACGAAGCCGTACGGCATCACACCCGTACGACGTCGGCGATCACAACACTAGCGGAACTTTAGTCCCCGCTTTAGTCGCCGTCCGGATGATTTGACTGTGTGGCCGTGGCGTTCGGATGGCGTTCGGCTGGCATTCGGACGGCATTCGGACGATCCGAGGGCGGTCACGACGGTTGGCGAATTCCGCCCGTGGATCGACGTCGATCCACTCTTGAGAAAGGTCCCGGCGATGACGGTCTCCAGCACCACCGGTTCCGCGCGGCCCGCCCCCGGCGTTTCCCCGGCACCCGCCGACGGCCGGCGGGCCGCCACCGACCTGCTCGGCCTGCACCGTGACGGCCGGATAGCCGCCGAGTTCCCCCGGGTCCGCCAACTGCTGGCGGACGCCTCCGCGGAGGAACTGGCGCGGGCGGGGCGCCTGCTCGTCCAGGTCGACCCGGACGAGGTGCTGCGGGAGCATCCGTCGACCCCGGTCGTGCGGATCGCCGTCACCGCGCACGGCACGGTCTCCGCGCTGCTGCCGGCCCTGGCCGGGGAACTCGGCCGGCACGGTCTGCTGCTGCGCTCCCACCTGGGGACCTTCGACAGCTACGTGTTCGAGCTCACCGATCCCGGCAGCTCCCTGCACGCCCATGGAGCCGATCTCGTCCTGGCCCTGCTCGACCCGACGATCGTCTTCGACGAGGTGCCGCTCCCGTGGGATCCCGACGCGGTCGAACGGGTCCTGGACGCCAAGATCTCCCTGCTCGAGACGCTGGTCACCCGCTTCACCGAGATCAGCCGGGGAACCCTGGTGCTCAACACGCTGCCGTTGCCACGCCGGTTCACCGCCCAGCTCGTCGACCATCGGTCGCGGGCCCGGCTGGGGGCGGTGTGGCGACGGGCGAACGCCCGGCTGCTCGGCCTCACCGAACGCTTTCCCGCGCTGGTGGTGCTCGACCTGGACCCGCTCGTCGCCGAGGGCGTGCCGGTCACCGACTCCCGGCTGACGGTCTACGCCAAGGCCCACCTGTCCGCCGGCCTGCTCGCCGCCTACGCCCGGGAGGTCGGCCACCTCGCCCGCAACATCACCGGGCGCACCAGCAAGGCCCTGGTGCTCGACCTGGACAACACCCTGTGGGGCGGGATCGTCGGTGACGACGGGGTGGAGGGTATCGAGGTCGCAGGCTCCTACCGGGGTGAGGCGTTCCGGGCCGTGCAGAAGGTCGTGAAGCAGATCGGGGCGCAGGGCGTGCTGCTCGCCGCGGTCARCAAGAACGAGGCCGACGTGGTGCGCGACGCGCTCGCCGGGCATCCGGAGATGACGCTGCGCCCGGACGACTTCGTGCGGGTCATCGCCAACTGGCGGCCCAAGCACGAGAACCTCCTCGACCTTGCCAGCTCGCTCAACCTCGGGGTCGACAGCTTCGTCTTCGTCGACGACTCCGCCTACGAGCGCGGCCTCGTCCGGGCCGAACTGCCCGACGTCGCCGTGGTCGCGGTCGACGAGGACCCCGCCGGTCACCTGGACGCGGTGCTGCGCGACGGATGGTTCGACACCCGGGAGCTGACCGCCGAGGACCGTGTCCGGGTGCGTCGCTACCGGGAGGAACTCGACCGCCGAGACTTTCAGGAGGGCTTCGCCTCGATCGAGGAGTACCTCAGCGGCCTGGGGATCGTGGTGCGGCTGGGGGTGGCCCGGGAGGCCGATGTGCCCCGGGTCAGCCAGCTCACCCTGCGGACGAACCAGTTCAACACCACGACCCGCCGGCTGCCCGCGCCGGACCTGCGTGATCTGCTCGACCGGCCGGAGCACACGGTGCTCACGATCCGTTCCGAGGACCGTTTCGGTGACAACGGCCTGGTCGGCGCGGTTTTCCTGCGCCGGCTGGAGGAGGTCGTGCACATCGACAACTTCCTGCTGAGCTGCCGGGTGTTCTCCCGGGGGATCGAGCAGGCCTGCCTGGCGACCGTGCTCGAACGTGCCCGTGACACGGGTGCGCACGCCGTCGCCGCCACCTACCGGCCGACGGCGAAGAACCGCATCGTGGCCGACTTCTACCCCCGGCACGGGTTCGTCCCGGCCGAGCCGGGCCCCGCGGACGGGCGGGACGGCGGCGAGGATGTGACGGCGTTCCGGCACGACCTGACGTCGGTCACGCAGGTGCCCGCGTACGTCACCCTGCTCGACGAGACCCTGGTGGCTGGCTCATAGGTGGCTGGCTCGTAACGGGTGGCCGGCAGGTACAGACAGCTACCAACAGCTACCAACAGCTACACAGGCTACTGCAGACAGCAGTACGGCCCGCCGTGACCGTGACGGCGGGCCGTATTCGCGTGGCGCGAACTGTAGCTGGTGGGCAGGAGCGGGAGCAGGTGGCGGGCGGGGGCAGGGCCCGCTCACACGACCGGATGCGGTCCAGCAGGATGATCGGCACGAGGATGCCGGTGGCGTAGCCGCTGTCGTTGCCGAGACGGCTGAGCCAGAACAGCGCCAGGGCCATCACTGTTGCGGGCACGTCAGCACCGGGGGTCATCTGCTCTCCTTGTCGGGTGACGTCTTGTCCGGTGACGGCAGGGGGTTTCCCGCCTGTGTCGCGGGCTTCCCAGCCACGGCACAAGGTTCGGTTCAGCGGCTCTTCCTACCGTCGAAGACGGATCCCGATCCCGGTCCCATCCGTCCGAACAGCAGCGAGGAGAACCGCCATGCCCTCTCTCCGTCCCCCGCAGGGACTCCGTCTCCCGTCGGCCGGCCGTCTCCCGTCGGCGCTCGCTCCGGTGCGGACGGCCGTGACGTCCGGGGTGCTCGCGACTCTCGCGGTGCCGCCGCTCGCGCCTCCTCGGGGCACGACCATCGCTGACCCGAAGAACGCCCTGCTGCTGTTCGACCTGGTGGAGAAGGTACTGGCCTACGACTCCAACAACGAGGACCCGAACGGGGAGAACCCGACCCTGGACGACGTGGCCGAGGTCGCCTACGAGTTCGTCGGCGCCGACGGCAGGACGATCGGGACGACCAAGGGCTACGGCCGGATGTTGTACCAGCGTCCGGACGGTGGCTTCGTGGCCTACTTCTCGGAGGAGATAAAGCTCCAGGACGGCAACGTCATCCGCACGGGCGGGCTCGTCGACGACAGCCGGCTGACCGCGGGGGAGCAGGCGACGATCAACGCCGTCGGTGTCGCGGGCCCGTTCCGGGGCGCCGTGGGCTTCCGGCAGTTCCGACCGGTCGTCCCGCACAAGGAGTACCAGTCCAACATCGTGCTCTACCGGCGGTAGACCGCCCGCGGGCCTGCCCCGCGCGGCCGTCCGCGATCCGGGGTTACCGGCCTTGGCCGGCCACGTTGTTCCCGGGCCCCGGCCGGGCCGTGGCCGGGCCGAGGTCACGGCCGTCGCGCTCGGAGCCGTCGCGCTCGGGGCCGTCGTGGTCACGGCCGGGGCCGTGGTCGGCGCCGGCGCCCGAGCCAGGGTCGCGGGCCGTACGCGGGCTGGATGCGATGAGTAGCTGGGTGTACGGGTGCGCGGGTGCCGCGAACACCCGCGCGGTCGGCCCCTCCTCGACGATCCGGCCGTTGTGGAGGACCGCGACCCGGTCCGCGACGTCCGCCATGCTCGCGAGGTCGTGCGAGATGATCAGCATGGCTATCGCCTGGTCGTCGCGCAGCCGCGCGAGCAGCCGCAGGATGTGCGTGCGGTTCGCGGCGTCCAGGGCGCTGACCGGTTCGTCGCAGATCAGCAGCCGGGGGTGGGTGACGATCCCGCGGGCGATCGCGACCCGCTGGCGCTGGCCGCCGGAGATCTCGCCGGGCAGACGGTCGAGGAACTCCGGGCCGAGGCCGACGGCGACGAGGGCCTCGGCGGCGCGCTGACGGCGTCCCGCGGGATCGAGCTCCCGACGGATCGCGAGCCCTTCCGTGACGATGTCGGTGACCCGCTGGTCGGGGTCGAGCGAGCGCAGCGGGTCCTGGAAGATGAACTGGATCCGGCCGCGGCGGCGCAGCGCCCGCCGGTGCCGACCGCGCAGGCCCTGGATCTGCGCCCCCTCGAACCGGATCGTGCCAGCGGTGGGGCGCACGAGGCCGACGATGGCCCGGCCCAGGGTCGTCTTGCCCGATCCCGTCTCCCCGATCAGCCCGACGATCTCGCCGGGGGAGATCGTGAGGTCGACGCCGTCGAGGACGGTGTGGGTGATCCCGTCCGGGCCGTGGAAACCGGCCCGCAGGCCGGCCACCCGCAGCAACGGCTCGTCGTCCGCGAGAGACAGGTCGTGGGACGGGCCGGTGCTGGCCGCTGGGCCGGCGTCGGCCGGCAGCTGGGCGGTGATCGGTTCGCCGGCCGCGTCGGAGTGCTTGCGGGCGGCGGGCACGAGCTCAGACCCGGACAACTGGCACCTCCTGAGCGGACCCGGGAGAGGCGGCCGGCACAGCGCCTGCCGAGGCCGCCGCGACCAGGGAACGGGTGTAGGGGTGGGAAGGCCGGTGGACGATCTCGTCGGCCGGCCCGGTCTCGACGATGCGGCCGCGGTGGAACACGGCGATCCGGTCGCACACGCCCGCCACGATGTCGAGGTCGTGGGTGACGAACAGCAGGGACATGTTCAGCCGTGCCCGCAGGGCCGCCAGCAACGCCAGTACCTCGGCCTGGGTGCGCACGTCGAGCGCCGTGGTCGGCTCGTCGGCGACGAGCAGGTCCGGCTCGCACGAGACAGCGACGGCGAGCATGACCCGCTGCTGCATCCCGCCGGAGAGCCGGCTGGGGATCTGCCGGGCGACCTTCGCCGGATCCCGGATCTCCACCGCGGAGAGCAGTTCGAGGGCCCGCTGCCGGGCCTCCTGTCGGCCCAGCCCGCCGTGGCGGCGCAGGACCTCGGTGAGCTGCCGGCCGACGGTGAGCGACGGGTTGAGGTAGGACGCCGGATCCTGGAACACCGTCCCGATCCGGGCGCCACGCAGTGGGCGCCACTGCTTCTCGGTCAGCGCGGTCACGTCCTGGCCGTCGAAGACGATCGTTCCGCCGCTGACGGCGCAGCCTTCCGGCAGGGCGCCGAGCAGCGCGCGGCAGGTGAGGGTCTTCCCGCTGCCGGACTCGCCGACGAGCCCGAGAGCCTCACCACGGCCAAGGGTGAAGCTGACCGCGCGCACCACACCGCCCCGGTGGCCAGTGGCCGTGTCGCCATGATGGCCGGTGGCCGTGTGGGTGGGCGCGGTCACCCACAGGTCCGTCACCCGCAGCAGCACGGCGCCGGAGCCTTCCTGGAACGACGGGTCGTCAGGAATATCCGCAACGTTCCTGACACCCGTGCTGTCAGCTGTGTCCGCACCCGGTGTGTCCGCATCCGTTATATCCGTATCCGGCAGATTTGTATCCGGCACATCTGAATCCGGCACATCTGAATCCAGCACATCTGAATCCAGCGCGCCTGTATCCGGTACGTCCGCGGTTGCCGGGCCGGACGGGCCGGCCTGGTCAGCCGGCCCGTCCGCCGGGCTGGCGGGGTCGGGGCCAGTCGTGGTGAGGCCCACCAGCAGGCTCCCCGGCCCTGTCCCGACCTGTTCGGGCAAGGCGGGCGAGGTGACGGGGGAGGGCGTGGCGGTGCGGGACGGGCTGGGGCGCGAGTGCCTCGGATTCCTCGCGTTCCTCGGGTTCCTTGCGTCAAGGCCCTCGCGTAGCCCGTCCGCGAGGGTGTGGAACGACCAGATCGTCAGGACGATGATCAGCCCGGGCCACAGCGGCGCGAGCGGGTCCTCCCACAGATGGCTGGTTGTCACCGCGAGCATGCCGCCCCAGGTCGGCGCGGGAGGCTGGCTGCCCAGGCCGATGAAGTTCAGGCTCGAGCTGGTGAACACCGCGCCGCCCAGCGTGATCGAGGTGGTGACAGCGATCGTCGGCAGGACCTTGCGCCCGACATGCCGGCGGATGATCCACCATCGAGAGGCGCCCAGCAGGGCGGCCGACTCGACGTACTGGGTGCGGCTGAAACCGAGCGCCTCGGCCCGGACGATGCGGAAGAAGCGTGGCGCCATCAGGAACCCGATCGCGATGACCAGGGCGGCCGGGCCGTTCGAGAACAGCCCGCCGACCGCGACCGCGAAGATCACGGTGGGCAGTGTGAGCAGCGCGTCGACCGTCCGCAGGGCGGCGAACGCGGACCAGCGGCCGAGCAGTGCGGAGGCGATGCCCGGCAGCACGCCGAGCAGGGCGCCGAGGGCCGTCATCGCCACGGCGCTTAAGATCGTCTCGCGGGTGCCAGCGACGAGCCGGCTGAGGGTGTCCCGTCCCAGGTAGTCGGTTCCCAGCCAGTGGCTTCCGCCGGGAGCGGCCAGGGCCGAGTCGAGGTCCTGGGCCAGGGGGTCGTGGGGGGCCAGCGTCTCACCGGTCACCGCGACCGTGAGGATCACGATGATGAACAGGCCCGCCGCCCGGGTGGGCAGCGAGGAGAAGACGGCCCGCAGGGCGTGTCTCATCGGTGCTCCTCCCTGGTGGCCGGCCGCAGCCGGGACAGCAGCGTGTCGACGGTGATGTTGGAGATCAGGACGAACGCGACCGTCACCAGCAGCACTCCCTGAATGACTGGCACGTCATGGCTGGTGGCGCCCTGCAACGCGTATCGTCCGATCCCCGGCAGGCCGAACACCGTCTCCACGACGACGGCCCCGCCGAGCAGGTCGGGCAGTTCGAGGCCGAGCGTGGCCAGGGCGGGCCCGGCGGCGTTGCGCAACGTGTGGCCGAACAGGATGTGGGCCGGGGACAGCCCGCGCAGCCTTGCCCCGACGACGTAGTTCTCCCCGAGCGAGCTCACCAGGGAGGTGCGCAGCTGCCGGGCCACGACGGCGCCGGGCAGCAGGCTGAGCGTGAATCCCGGCATGATCACATGGCGGAGCCAGTCGAGGGGATCCTTCGCGATCGGCACGTACCCGCTCGCCGGCAGCCATCGCCAGGTCACCGCGAACAGGACGACCAGCATGACCCCGACCAGGAACACCGGGACGGTGAGCGCGAGCGAGGACACCGCCGTCACCAGTCGGTCGACGACGCTTCCCCGCCACACCGCCGCCGCGATACCGGCCGCGGCGCCGAACAGCACGGCCAGCACCACGGCGACGCTCACGATCGACAGGTCGACCGCGAGCCGCTGCCCCAGGCTCTGGGCGACCGGGATGTCGGAGAAGTACGACCTGCCGAGATCCCCGCTGACGGCGTCGCCCAGCCAGCTGAAGTACTGGACGACGAAGGGGCGGTCGAGTCCCCACAGGTGCCGCAGCTCGACGACCTGTTCCAGGGTCGCGTTCTGGCCGAGTTTCTGCGCGGCCGGGTCGCTGGGCGACAGGAAGGTCAGGGCGAAGATGACCAGGCTGCTGATCAGTGCCACGATCAGCGCCGTGGCCAGCAACGCCGCCACGCGGCGGACGGCGGGCAGGAGGACCCTGGTCGCTCCCGCCCGCCGGCCCCGCGGGCCGAGTGTGATCTCGGTCATGGGATAGCGGGTCCGCCTACGCGGCCAGCCGGACGCCCTCGAGCCGTGGCGAGGTGAGATACCCGACCAGGCCCGTCAGCTTCTTCGAATGGGCGAGCAGCCAGGGCTGGGAGAACACCAGGACGTCCGAGCCCTTTGTAGCGGCTATCTTCGTGGCCTCCTGCAGGGCGGGGGCGTAGCCCGGGTCGTCGATCGGGAACCGGGCGACGTTCTTCAGCGCTTCGGTGAGTGCCGCCGGGTCGTAGCTGCTGTACTGCGTGGCGGTGGTCGCGAGCTGCTGGGCCGGGGCCTCGCGRCCGAAGGTCCCGCTCAGCAGCAGGCCGACCTCACGCTTGACGTAGAAGCGTTCGGCGACCTGCCCGAACGGGATCTTTTCCAGTTTGACCGTCAGCCCGATCGCCTCGAACTGGGCCTGCAACAGCTGGGCCTCCACCTCGCGGTCCACCCCGCCCGGGCTGGTGAAGTAGCTGATGACGACCGGTGTGCCGTCGTATCCCGCCTCGGTCAGCAGCGCCTTGGCCTTCGCCGGATCGTGAGCATAGAGGTTCTCAAGGGACGGGTTGTAACCGACATAGCCGCGGGGGAAGGGCTGGTAGACCACTTCGCCGTGGCCGGCGTTGAGCTTGTCCAGCAGTTCCTGCCGGTTGACGGCGTGGTTCAGCGCTTCGACAATCTTCGGATTGTCGAACGGCTTGATCGTCCGGTTGATGGCGAGGTTGGAGATCTGCAGGCTGCGGAACTCCTCCACCTGGAGGCCCGCCGCGGTCAGCGCCTTGGCCTGCGGTGGGGAGATGTAGTTGGCCAGCTGTATCTCGTCGCTCTGCAGCGCCGCCGCGATGGTGGCCGGGTCGGAGAGGAACTTCAGGGTCACCCCGGCGAGGTGGATGTTCGCCGCGTCCCAGTAGGTGGGGTTGCGCGCCAGCTCGGCCTGGCCGTCCGGCACGTAGTTGGTGAGGGAGAACGGACCGGCTCCCACGGGCTTCGTGGCCAGCGCCTTCACGTCACCGGCCAGCGCCCGGGGGCTTACGATCATGCCGCTGCGCCCGCCGAGGACGAGGGGCAGTGCGTAGTCCTGGCGGCTGAGGTGGAAGACGGCCTCGGTCGGGGTGGTCGCGTCCACCGAGGCGATCGCGGCGAGGGACGGCGCGACCTGCGAGCCCGTCTGGCTCTTGCCCCGTTCCACGTTCTGTTTGATCGCCGTGGCGTCGACCGGTGCGCCGTCGGAGAACGTCTGGCCGGGGCGGAGGGTGAAGGTGAGCGTGAGTCCGTCAGGGGAGAACTTCCACTCGGTCGCAAGTCCCGGCCCGGCATCACCGTTGGGCATCAGCCGTGTCAGAGAGGCGTAGGCGAGGCTCAGCGGGGTGACGTCGATACCGGAGTTGGAGGCGACGGGATCCCAGGTTGACAGTGGCGGTATCGACCAGCTCAGCACACCGCTGGCGGCGGAGGGGTCCGAGGACGCCGTGTCGTCGCTGCCGCAGGCGGCGGCGGTCAGCGCGACCGCCGCTACTACGACGGCGGCGAGAACGGGGCGTCGACCGCGCCGGTGGCGGCGCCGACGGCTGACAGCGGATAAGACGTTCTGCACCGTGTTCCATTCATACGGGTACGGCGGGCCGCGAGCGGCGTCCGCCGAATCTTGTGATGACCGGATTCTTTTGTGGTGTGTCGTATAATTGTGTGTCTGTTGCCGTGTCGACGTGGATGCCGTGTCGACACGGATGAAGTGTCGGCATGGACGACGTGCCGCCGTGACATTCCTGAGGTGGACGCCTCGGCGTTTGTTTGTGAGATGTCGAGGCGAAGGGACTGTTACGGTGGGTACGCAAAATCGTCGGAACCGCGGGTCCGGCGGGTCCGGGAACAGTGGAACATCGAGAACATGACCGGCGCTGGGCCACGACTGGCACAGACGTGACCGGGCCGTGACGATTTCATCGGTCGGTACGGAAGATGGGGCAGGAGAGCTTCCGTCGCGGAGGACATGGGGCGGTTTCTGGAAACGTCCGGCGATACGGGAGCGGAGGGTACCGGATGGCTGGTGCCAGAGTCCCTGACTCGTCGTCCCTGATCTGTTCGGAAACGACTACCGACTGTTCGGCCTGTGGCGGGCCGAGATTTCACGGGATGTCCGGTTGAACGATCCGCCCGGACCCGGACAGGATGCGGTCACAACGACACCGAAGTCGACATGGCGCCGACGGAAGAAGATCATCCGCCGAATCCTCACGCCCCTGTACACACCGTCGAGGGTAACCAGAGCGGGACACACGGGAACGCGGTCGTCCATTGTGCCCCTTCCTCTGAGATCATCATATGTCGCATCCGACACCGTACCGGCACGGTACTCCGGTTAGCAAGGCCCCCACCAGGAGCTCGCTCCTCGCAGGCGTGCGCTGCCCACCAGTTCCCATGGTCAGCGATGTGGCCGGTGGCGCGGAGCGCTCACCCGGTTACATTGTCGGCCGTCGGCGCCTTCACCGGCTTCGCCTTCGGCGGCTTCGCCACGACCAGCGCCCACGGCGCCTGACCCAGGAAACGGGCCCGCGGCCGTACCCCCGACACGAACCGGGCAGCCTTCTTCGGCAGGGGGAATTCCGGCACGAACTTGTGTCCCGGATAAACGACATCACGCCTGGCGGCTTCCGGCTTCCGGCCGACGCCGAGTGCGCTCTCGTCCGCGTAGAACCGAATCGTGCTATTCRCAATAGGGGGCCGCTCTGGTTCTCGGGGCCGCACCGAACGTCGAGGTCCAAGCGGAAAACCAGTCGATTCACATACGGGTCGGCTGTGAGATCATGGTGAGGTGACCGCACCCGCCCTCATCCTGTGGGACATAGACTGCACCCTCGTCACCATTGACCTGGTCAGCCGGGAGATCTACGCCCGCGCCTTCCAGTTCGTGACCGGCCGTCCCCTGCGGGAGCTGGCCGACATGACCGGCCGCACCGAGCGCGCGATCCTGCTGGACACGCTCCGGCTCAACGGCGTGCCGGACGACGAGCCGACCTTTGACGCCTTCTACGAGGCTCTTGGTCAGGCCGCCCACCAGCTCGAAGGCCGGATGAAGGAGTCCGGCCGTCGCCTGCCCGGTGCGAAGGAGGCTGTCGCGAGCCTGGTGGCCAAGGACACGGTKCAGTCCGTGGTGACCGGCAACATCCGCTCCATCGCGGCCACCAAACTTCACGCCTTCGACCTGGAAGACCACGTTGACCTGGAAGTTGGCGGCTTCGGGGATGACGACAGCGACCGAACCGTACTGGTACGGCTCGCGATCAAGCGGGCCGAGGCCAAGTACGGCGTGACCTTCCCACCGAACCGGACCGTCGTCATCGGTGACACGCCGCACGACGTGAAAGGCGCCCACGATGCTGGCGTGCGGGCGGTGGGAGTTGCCACCGGCAGTAGTACCGCGGTGGATCTTGAGGCTTCCGGGGCTGATGCTGTCCTGCCAGATCTCACCCGGCCCCGCGCCCTACGGGCGGCTGTCTTCGGCCTCGTTGGTTAAAGCCGCTGGGTCAGGTCGTCGCCAGGCGGAACCGCTCTGCGAAGTCCCGGGCCGCGGGCACTGCGCCGAACGGCGCCAAGCCGTCTGCAAACTCTTTCAGGCGCAGGGCCACCCGGGTGGATCCGATGGCTTCGCTCACCTCCAGGGCGTTGCCGGCTGTCTGGCAGGCCTGCTCGACGTTGCCAGCCAGCAACTGGCACTTGGCCAGCCGGGACAGGTAGTGCACCCGGTCCCGCACCCGGTAGGGCGCCCGTCGGGTGAGCAGATCAATGGCTTCCGTCAGCGCCGTCGAGGCCTCGGTCGTCAAGCCCAGTTCGAGGAAGCAGGCACCCTCCTGGGCCGCTACTTCCACCTCGTCGACGTAGGATACCCACAGTGGTTCATCGCGGTGGCCGGYGCGCTCAAAGTCGGCGCGGGCTGTGTCAAGGCTTCGCAGACAGCCGTCCTGGTCACCCACCCCGGCTTGGGCACGGGCCAGGCGGGTGCCCAGCATCGTCCTGGTCAGCGGCGTGAGGTTCGTGGTCCCCGAGGCCAGCGCGGTTTGCGCCAGTGACAGTGCCGGCCCTCRCCGCCCCCGGTAGGTCTCCTGCAAGCTCATGTACGCTAGGGCGCTGGCGGCCAAGCCCGGTTCGTCGCCCTCGTGCGCTACGTAGATCGTGGTGGTGAAGTAGCGGCGGGCCGTCCCGTGGTGGTCGGCGTCGAGCGCCAGCCAGCCGGCCATCTGGGACAACTGTCCGAAGGGCACGAGCCCGTCGCCCGAGTCCTGCTCTACGGTCACTGCCATCCGGGCGACGTAACGAGACAAGGGCAGATACAGACTGTCACCACCTAGTTCGTCGTCGAGCTGCAAGAACAACTTCAGCAGCAACTCGGCACTCTGGCCGTTGGTCATGCCGTCGAAGGCCGAGATCCCGATGGTGGGTGTGCGTCTCTCGCCAGCGGCCAGGGGCAGCCGGCCAGATGTCAGGCTTCCGAGTAAGGCGGGCAGATCCGGCCCCACGGGCACGGCCGCCGCCGCCGGGGCGGACTCGACCGGTTCGCTGCGCTGCTCGGGGAGCTGAAACCACAGGAAGCGTCCCGGGATGCGCAGGGTCCGTGCCCACATCACAAGCCGGTCCAGGTCCTTGATCGGCGGGCCCGACTCGATGCGGGACAGCTGCACCTGGGAGATACCGACCCATCCTCCGACCAGCTCCTGGGACAGCACCCGGCCGTGCCACGGATTGCGTCGGTAGGCGGCGACGACCCGGCCGATATGCCAGCTGGCCAAGGCATCGCGCAGCTCGTCCGTCTGCCAGAAATGATCTGGCACCACCGGGGCTTGGAGACGCAGTTCCTGCCGTTTGCGCTGGCACGCCGCACAGGATCCGGTGGCGTTGTAGCGGGCCAGTCGGCTCCCGCAGGAACGGCAGTACCGGCCCGGTGCGACGTTCATATTTTCCCCGACCTGTCCCCATTCGCGGCCGTCCCGGCGCGCTCGGCAACAGTGTAAACACACGCCCGTCACCCCGGGTCAAATCCTGGAAACATCACGTATAGGCGTCATACATCCCTGGGCATGGTGGGGTCCGGGATGCTCGTTCACGCTTGAGCCCAGGCGCCCGGGGCCGGGTCGAGGTACGGCTCCCCGGTTCCGGGCGTTGTCCACATCGGGTGATCTTCATATCAGGACGGGAGGGCCGGTGGACGCAAACACCGGAGGGCAGGACTCCGCACTGGGACCGCCGGGCGCTGCGGCGTTGCACCGCATCGCCGCTGGGTTCGCGGCCGCGTGGGGACATCTGGAAGCCATTGGCGTCGCCCTCGCTTGCGCCGTAGACGAGCTACCCACCACGGCCGTGGGGCAGGCGGTCATCGAAGAGCGGACGGAAGCGGTTGCGGCCGAGCTACGCCGCTTGGGCGGTTCAGCCGGCATGAACCTGCCGTCCGCAGTGGCTCCGCAGCCAGCCGCCCATCTGCGGTCGAGCGTCCATCAGTTCGCCGCGACCACCACGGCCCCGGCGCTGACCCGACATGAGGTAGCCCAGTTACTCCAGACCCGGGGACTTGGGGATCTCATCGACACCGCCGGTCTCTTGGTTTCGGAGCTCATCACGAATGCGGTCCGGGCCACCCAGGCGCTGGACAGTAATCCGAAATCCATCGTGACCATGCGCCTCAGCTGGGCCGCCGCAAGCCTCATCATCGAAGTCTGGGACCGCAGTCCACAACTGCCCGTACTCCAAGATCAATGCCTCGATGGCGAGGGTGGTCGGGGCCTTCACATCGTGGAAGCCCTGAGCCTCGCTGCAGCCTATTACCCGTCGCCCACCGGCCAGGGCAAAGTCACCTGGTGCCAGATCGAGGCGCCGATACCCGCTGAAGCTGAGGCGCCAACACCTCTTCTTCCATACCGCCGGCCGAGTGTCGCCCGCACCGATCCCGGTCTGGTTTTCGATGATCTAGTGGTATTACGGCGAGTCCTGGACGGCCTGCGCGCCCTTGACACCAGTCTGCCTCGGGGTGACGCTGTGAGATACTAGCGTTCCACTTTTCGCCCACGCATACCGTAACCCGGAGTTTTACTCATGCCGCTTGTCGCAGATAGCTGGATGACCGAACACCCCGCCTGGCTCCCCACCGAAAAAGGGGCGCGCCGCGTATTTGCATTGCCGGGTGGCCCGGTCCTGGCAGAGGTGGAAGGCGACAGCCTCACCCTCACCGCGCTCGGTGGAGACGACACCGAGCCGGCGGCAGACGTCTTCAGCCTGCCGGACGGTGCCGCCGCCGAGGTGCCGCAGTTGGCGAAGGAACTGTCCGGACTTGGGCGGGTGGGGCGCTTCCGCAACCCGTCGCTGTGGGAAGCGCTGGGTACTGCCATCCTGCGCCAGGTCATCCGGGCGGGGCAGTCCAAGAGGCTCTTCCGCGAGCTGTGCGCGGCTCACGGGGAGCAGGTACCGCTGCCGGATGGTGACGCTTACGCGCTGTTTCCTACGCCGGAGACCATCCTTGCTCTGACGGATGAGCGGTTCGCCGAACTTGGCCTTGCCTTCAAACGGGCTGCCTTGCGGGCTGCCGCCACGGCATATCTGAAGCATGGTGTCGGCTGGAGCCGTCTTTCCCTCCCCGTCCTCGTCGACGAGTTGCAAGGCGTTCAGCGCATCGGCCCGTGGACGGCCGGCGCGGCGATCGCTGACTACACAAATGACTGGAGCCTGTATCCCTACGCCGACCTGGCGGTGCGGACCTGGGCGGGACGGGCCGCCCCGTCACACCTTTGGCTCCACCACGAGCGCGCTTTCGGCGCCCAGTGGCGCCATCTAGCCAGCGAACACCTTTCTACGCTCACCCTTCTGACCCTTGCTTGGGGATCGCAGTATGGAGATATCGGATGACGGCGCCGTTCGGGGCGCCGACCTGAGCCGTCCGCTCGACGCGGTATTTGTCAATGCCCCGCTGCGGGACTATAGTCTGCGGCCCCGGGTCAATGATTTCACCCTGCCGGTTCTGGGCATGGCCTACATCGCCACGTATGCGGCAGCGCAAGGCTTCAACGTCGGGATTGTCGACGCCGAAGCCCTCGGGCTTGGCGTCAAGGAAACCTGCCAGCTTGTGAACCGCCTCGGTCCACGCTGGGCCGGCTTCAACCTGCTGGCACCGACGTACGAGATCAGCGCGGAGATCGCCTCCGGTCTGGACCGGGACATCTACGTCATGGTGGGCGGCCATCAGGCCAAAGCCATGCCCGAGACCATCATCACCGACCCCCGCTTCGGGGCTCTCGAAGCTTTGGTGCTCGGCGAGGGCGAGACCCGGGTGGCGGAGCTGCTGAGAGACAGGCGCGCACGGGCCGACCTGCCCGGTGTCATGTGGCTCGACCCAATTCTGCACCAGCCCGTCACCGGCGGCAGGCCAGGCGCGGGCCACCACCTGGCACCCGACGTGGACCGCCTGCCCTTCGTCGACCGCCGCTTCCTGGCGAACGACCCGTACGAGGCGCCGGACGGCCGGATAGAGGCCAACATGGTCGGCGCCCGCGRCTGCCCCTACGATTGCTCCTTCTGCGGCGCCGCCGTCAGCGCCAACCCCGACATCACCATCCGCACCCGCACACCTGCGGGGATCATCGCCGAGATGGAGGCGCTGCACGAGGCCTACGGCGTAACCGCCTTCCGCTTCGTCGACGATCTCTTTCTGGGCTACGAACGATTCATCCGCCGCTGCATGGACGCCTTCACAGCCCACGGCATCGGTGGCCGCTATGTCTGGGACGCCACCGRCCGTATCAACATTCTGCACCGGGCCGACGACGCCTTGCTCGATCTGCTCGCAGCCAAYGGCCTGCGCGAGGTGGCTCTGGGCGTCGAGTCCGGCAGCGAACGGCTCCTCGGGTACATGGGCAAACGCATCATGCCGGACATGACCCGCTCCGCGGTCCGCCGCCTCACCGAGCGCGGCATCTCGGTGAAGGGCTACTTCATCCTCGGCTTCCCCACCGAGACGCGCGACGAGTTGGCCGCCACCGTCCGTCATGTCAGGGAGCTGTGGGAAGTGGCCGATCCACATCCGGGGAGCTTCCGGGCCTCCGTCTTCGAGTTCCGGCCGTATCCGGGCACACCGGAGTGGAGCCGGCTGTTGGCCACCGGCCGCTACCAGCCGTCACAGTTGCTGGCCTACACCGCCGTGGACCTCACCAAAGGCGGCGTCGACGAAGCCATGCGGGGGCGCGATGAATTCAACTTCTCGGTGAATATTCAGTTCGGGGAGGCCAATGTGGAGGAGGTACGAGCCGCCCTCATCGAGCTATCCCGCGAGCAGCACGCCCGTTCCAGCATCCGCCGATGAACAGGGGCTTTTTCGTCGCCATCGACGGCCCCAGCGGCATCGGTAAGAGCACGGTCACCGCGGCCCTGGCCCGGCAGTTCGCGGGACAGGGCCTGCCTGTGCTGGCTACCAAAGAACCCACGGCCAGTCCCCTGGGTAGCCTCACGCGTTTTGGCACGGACGACTACGAGGGTCTGGCTCTGGCCTGCCTCGTGGCCGCCGACCGCTACCAGCACCTCGAAACCGAGATCCGTCCCGCCCTCGCCAGCGGCACCGTGGTGGTCTGCGACCGCTACGTCGCTTCATCCCTCGTGTTGCAACGCCTCGACGGTGTACCAGCCAAGTTTCTATGGACGCTAACCGAGCAAGCCGACCGGCCCGACCTGACCGTCATCCTCACCGGCGATCCCATCCGCTCCCGCGAGCGGGCGGCCCGGCGCGGCCTCTACAGCCGCTTCCACCGCGGCGGCCCGGAAGCCGGTGCAGCCGAGGCCGAGGCATACCGGGCCGTCGCCGCCGAACTCCAAGCCGCCGGCTACGCCGTCGTGGTACACGACATCGGGACTCAGACGGCCGAAGAGGTGGCCGCCGTACTGGCAGCTTCGGTGCTCTCCCGGCGGGAAGGTAGCCGGACCACCGCTCCTTCCTGAGCCGCCCGCACGAGGGAGTCATACGTCTCGGTCGTGCGGGCGGCCGGGACACCCAGCGCCGTGACGAAGGCTGCCAGCTCCTCTTGGATCTGGGCGGCGGGCTCGTCGTCGGGCACCATCCGTTCGAGTTCCAGGAAGGTCCCGACCCCTTCCAACTCGTCCAGGCACAGCGACACGTCGCCGTGCTGGCCGGTGCGCCGCGTCTTCGCCACGCGGACGGTCGCGCGGTACCCCATACGCAGGATGGCCTCGTGCATCTGCCGGCGGTCCGCGACCTCCGTCTCGTATTCCAAGCAGTCCTGAGCATTGACGCCCGGCTCCTTCAGCGTGAGCCAGTGGCGCCCGTCCACTGTGCGAAGCCGCAGGAACGAAACTCCAAGCCTGCTGTCCCCGAAGGACCAGCCCACCGGGGCAAATGCCTGGTCATCCTGGTAGGCCGGTTTGCCAACATGAATACCCCGCGCCCTGAGGGCGACGAGCAGCGCCTCCGGGTCTGCCACGGAATACTTGACCTCGACCTCGCGCACCGGCTACCTCCATAGTTGGAACGACTGCAACCAGTTTAGCGAGACGTCATCCAGGCGCGAGAGCGGGGTTGTCCCCGCATGTCCACCACGAAGGAAAAAATCTGTTACGCATGACATAACGAGCGTTATTCATAGCCCATTGACCAGGAGGCATGGACTTCCTCAGTCGCAAAAACGCGCGCGATGGTCATGGCGGCGGTCCGGTATGTTGTCAGTCGGCTGGGAGATACAGGTCGGCGTCTATCATGTCGTTCATGGCGGTGGCCAGTGCTCGACGCCGTTTCGTCTTTCGCGCCGCATACTCCTCCAGATCGGCCACTGCGACCCGCCGGTGGCGACTGCCGGGAAGGGCCCGGGCCGGAATGGTCCCGTCGTCGAGAAGTTTCAGCAGCAACGGGCGTGAGATCCCCAGGTAGGCCGCTGCCTGGTTCGGAGTCAGTTCGCCGGTGGAGTCGGGGGAGAGGATCCGCACGCGATGCCCGGCCGCCTGCTCATAARCCGTGTGGAGCAGGGCGCGCAGCACGGCCACGGGCGCGTCGACCTGTACGCCGCCCACGACGAGCACCACCGACCCGGAGTCTGATGACGCGATCGCCTGTTCCACGGCCGATGCGAGGTCCGACGACGCCCGTCGGGTCGGGGCGTCCGGGCTGTTCAGCTCAAGAACCGCCGGATGGGACGTCATGCTTCCTCCCGCGTCACCGGTTCCACTATCGATGATCATAGTAGCTTCTATCTGAAGCATCTGTAAATCTACTCGATCTCGATCTCGATCGCGGGACGCAGWCGGATCATTGGGATCTCTCGAGCCCGGAAGCCGGTCGGCAGGGGAGTCTCGACGAACTCGCCTCACTGGTGGGTGGACGGCGATGAATTCCGCGCCGCAGCCCGGCTTGCGGTGAACCGGCTCGCGGGCCGTGACAGTATCCGGTATGTAACGCTATGCGCTGCCCGGCCGCATAGCGGACCTGTCGGGCCCGATCGCTACGCTGTGCTGGTTGTCCGTCCGGCCATGCTGTCGTTACCCGGGGCAGGGTGGTCGGCCGRCATGTGTCGGCCGGGCGCTGCCTGGCCAGTGGGGGCAGGCCAGGCGCTGCCTGGCCAGTGGGGGRAGGTGACACCGTCGTCATGAGTGCGGTGATCGAAAATCCGATCATCAACTCGCCGTACGCCGAGCCGAGACGGCACTGGCAGTTCGACGAGCAGGGCCTGATCACCGACGAGCTCGCCGCCGTCCGGCGGCCCAGCGAGTCGTGGATCCCGGTTCCCACCCCTCGCAAGGGCCGGGGGAAGGCGGTGCAGACCGAGCTCGACATCCTCGACGTGGCGGAACGGCGCCGTCGTAACGAGCAGGTCGACCAGATCCGGGACCGGGTCGCCATCTGGCGGCAGCGGCGTTATCCGAACGTCACCCCGACGACCCGCCGTCTGCTGGAGTACTGGTCGGACGAGGAGCGGGAGAACCGCGTCCTGTTCTGCCAGCGGGAGGCGGCCGAGACGGCCGTCTTCATCGCCGAGGCCGCGCCGAAGCAGGGCGACGAGTGGGTCCGCAACGCCCTGGCCGAGCAGAATCTCGACCACAATGACGGGCTGCCGCGGGTCGCGTTCAAGATGGCGACCGGCGCGGGCAAGACGGTCGTGATGGCGATGCTGATCGCCTGGCAGACCCTGAACAAGGTCGCGAGCCCGAACGACGCCCGTTTCACCCGACGCTTTCTGATCGTGACACCCGGCGTCACGATCAGGGACCGGCTGCGGGTGCTGCTCCCCGCGGACGAGGAGAACTACTACAAGCAGCGCGATCTCGTCCCGGCAGATCTGTGGGGCCCGCTGCGCCAGGCCGAGATCGTCGTCACGAACTTCCACTCCTTCCTGCCGCGCGCGACGAAGGAGGGCAGGGGGATCTCGGCCAACACCAAGCTTCTGCTGACCGCGGGCGGGGCGGACGACCCGTTCGTCGAGACCCCGGACCAGATGGTCAACCGGGTGCTGCGGGAGTTCTCCAGCTCCCGCTCCTCCGAGATCATCGTGCTCAACGACGAGGCGCACCACTGCTACCGGGGCCGGGCGGCCGCGGTCGGCGAGAACGCCACGACCGAGGACGACCTGGCCGGAGAGGAGAAGAAGGAGGCGCACAGCCGCAACGCCGAGGCCGGGGTGTGGTTCTCCGGGCTGCGCCACATCGCCCGCAAGATCGGTATCAAGACGGTGTACGACCTGTCCGCGACACCGTTCTTCCTCAAGGGATCCGGTTATCCGGAGGGCTACCTGTTCCCCTGGGTCGTCAGCGACTTCTCCCTGATGGACGCGATCGAAGCCGGCATTGTCAAGATCCCACGGGTGCCGGTGGACGATGACGCCATCGGTGACGAGGTGGCCTACCTGCACCTGTGGTCGAAGGTCGGCACCGAGCTGCCGAAACGGCTCCCGAAGGGCACGACGCTGGCCGGCCAGGGCCTGCCCGGCGCGCTGGAGGGGGCGCTGCGCAGCCTGTACGGCAACTACGCCAAGGCGTTCGCCCGCTGGGAGTCCTCCGACGCGGCCGCCCGCGGTGAGACGCCGCCGGTGTTCATCGTGGTCTGCAACAACACGACCGTCTCCAAGCTGGTCTACGACTTCGTCTCGGGTTTCGAGCAGGCCATGGGCCGGGTGAGCGCCCTGGTGCCGGGGGCACTGCCGTTGTTCTCGAACGTCGGGGACGGGCATTGGCTCGCGCGTCCCCGCACGATCCTGGTCGACTCCATCCAGTTGGAGTCCGGCGAGGGCCTGAAGGAGGACTTCAAGAAGATCGCGGCCGCGGAGATCGAGGCGTTCAGGGCCGAGCACGCCGCCCGCACCGGCCGGCCGGGCGAGGAGCTGGACGACGCCACCATCCTGCGCGAGGTCATGAACACCGTCGGCAAGGCGGGCCGGCTCGGTGAAGGCGTGCGCTGCGTCGTGTCGGTGTCGATGCTCACCGAAGGATGGGACGCGAACACGGTCACGCACATCCTCGGGGTGCGCGCGTTCGGGTCGCAGCTGCTGTGCGAGCAGGTGGTCGGGCGCGGCCTGCGTCGACGCTCGTACACGGTGAACGAGGACGGGATGTTCGAGCCGGAATACGCCGAGGTCTACGGCGTGCCGTTCTCCTTCATCCGGGTCTCACCGGAGAACGCCGACCCGCGGCCGCGCCGGCCGCAGACGCAGGTGAAGGCGGTCGAGGACCGGGCGGACGCGCGGATCGTCTTCCCGAAACTCGACGGCTACCGGATCGAGATCCCCGACGGTCGGCTCACCGCCGACTTCGGCAGGGAGCACCATTTCGAGGTGCCGTTCGACATCGCGAGCTGGACGGAGATCCGTGGGGTCGTCGGCGAGCAGGAGGTCCACGATCTCAGCGAGCTGGCCGGGAAACGACCGCAGGAGGTCGCCTTCCGGCTCGCGCACACGATGCTCAACCGCTTCTTCAATGACGCCGGCGGGCAGCCCCGGCGCTGGCTGTTCCCGGATCTCGTCCGGATCGCCCGGCAGTGGCTGGACGAGTGCGTGACCTACGCGCCGGGAGCGCGCGTCGGTCATCTCACGCTCGCCGAGCTGCGGGAGATCGCGGCCGAGCAGATCTGGCACGCGATCACCCCGGAAAGCGGCCCCGGGGAGGAACGGGTCACCCCGATCTTCCGCCGGTACGACCCGTGGGGCTCGACCGATGCCGTCGACTTCTTCACCACGAAGCGGACGATGCGGACCGACCCGCGGAAGTGCCACGTCAACCATGTCGTGCTCGACGGCTTCGACGGCAACACCTGGGAGCAGATCATGGCCCAGACGCTGGAGTCCCTGCCGCGGGTCGCGGCCTACGTGAAGAACGACCATCTGGAGTTCGACATCCCCTACGTGCACGGCGCGCGGACCCGCCGCTATCTGCCGGACTTCCTGGTGCGGCTGGTCCGACGGGACGGCGACGTGCCTCGGCACCTGATCGTGGAGGTGTCCGGCTCGTTCAAGACGCACAACGCCGCGATGCGGGCGATGACCTCCAGCAAGGCGGACACCGCCCGCAACCTGTGGTGCGCCGCGGTGAACAACCACGGTGGGTACGGCCGCTGGGGCTATATCGAGATCACCGATCCGGTGACCACCCGGGAGAAGCTCGACGAGGCGATCGACCTGCTCCACGCGGACGCGCCGATCACCGGGCTGCCGACATGACCGTTCCCAGCGGTGTGACCGGTTCCAGGAGAGGGGAAGACAAGCATGCCGCCGCGTAGGAAGGCGCCCGCGCCGGCGGGCCCGGTTCCGGTGACGTCGATCCGCCACGACGACAAGCGGGTCAACATCCCCACCGCGGACGCGCACGACTTCGTCCCCGACGAGGTCGAGCAGCCGGTCACCRTCGTGTACCAGCGGGATCCGTCACTCGACCCGCAGCTGGTCTGGAAGGGCAAGGACGCGCAGGACTCGGCCGACCTCGCGGTGACCGCCCCGCCCGTCTACATCCAGGAGAAGATCGACCCGCTGGTGCTGGTCGAGGAGGTCCGCAAGGCGTCCGCCCGGGGTGCCCGGCAGGATGAGCTCGACCTGTTCGCCGACTTCGACGGCCTGGACGACTTCGACGCGGTCGACTACTACCGGCACGCGGCGAACTGGTMCAACCGGATGATCCTCGGGGATTCGCTTGAGGTCATGGCGTCGCTCGCCGAGCGCGAGGACCTCCGCGGCAAGGTTCAGATGATCTATCTGGACCCCCCCTACGGCATCAGGTTCGGCTCGAACTGGCAGGTCTCCACCCGCAAACGGGACGTCAAGGACGGCAAGCTGGAGGACGCCACCCGCGAGGTCGAGCAGATCAAGGCGTTCCGCGATACCTGGGAGCTGGGCATCCACTCCTACCTGTCGTACCTGCGCGACCGCCTGACGGTCGCCCGCGACCTGCTCACCGACTCCGGCAGCATCTTCGTCCAGATCGGCGACGAAAACGTCCACCTCGTCCGCAGCCTGCTGGATGAGGTATTTGGCAGTGAGAATTTTATTTCCATGATTACCTATGGAAAAACATCGGGGCAAACGGCCGACTTTATCTCAGCCACGAACGATTTTCTGCTTTGGTATGTTCGCGACACAAGTAAGGCAAAGTTTCGAAGGCTTTACCTTCGGCGCGATCTCGGGGCGTGGGATCCGACAAGTATGATCAAGTTGAGCTCGGGAGTGGCAGAAGAATCAGTGCTTCTGAAGCTGTCCGCGAAGAGCTACATGGTCGAGCATTTCGACTGGATAACCTTACAAGTCAGAGTGTGGGGCGTGCAAAAGGTGRGGGTGCATCCTCCTGGTTTCCGGTAAGGGTCGGCGAACGGGAATTTCGTCCGACGTTGCAGTCGCGATGGAAAACCAACGAAAGAGGAATGAAGCTACTACAAATTGCGGGTAGAGTTCAGCCTACGCGCAATACTCTTGCATACGTTCGCTATCATGACGATTTCCCTGCTTATCCATTGTCTTCAAGTTGGACGGACATCGGCGGAATCCAAAGTCGGGTAGATCCAAAGATCTACGTTGTTCAAACTGCTACGCGTGCAATCGAACGCTGCATGTTGATGGCCACCGATCCGGGGGATCTGGTGCTCGATCCGACGTGCGGGTCGGGGACGACGGCACTGGTCGCTGAGCAGTGGGGGCGGCGGTGGATCACTATTGACACGTCCCGGGTGGCGATCGCGTTGGCGCGRCAGCGGGTGATGGGGGCGAAGCTGCCCTACTATCTGCTCGCGGACTCCCCGGAGGGACGGGCGAAGGATGCCGAGGTCACCGGGACGCCCCGGCCCATCGGCGGCACGAAGGGGGACATCCGCAAGGGTTTCGTCTACGAGCGGGTCCCGCACRTCACCTTGAAGTCGATCGCGAACAACCCGGACATCGTCGAGGGCATGACCCGCGACGAGATCGACGCGGCGATCAGACGGCATGCCGAGAGCGAGCTGCTCTACGACCGTCCGTACGAGGACAGGCGGAAGATCCGGGTGTCCGGCCGGTTCACGGTGGAGAGCCTGTCACCGCATCGGGCCCTCGGCCTCGAGGTGGACCTGCCCCGCACCGAGCGAGCGGCGGCGGAGTCCTCGGAGGCCGCCTCGTACGAGTCAACGATCCTGGAGAACCTGCGGGCCGCGGGCGTCCAGAACGGGCTGCGGCGGGAACGGCTCGTCTTCGACACCCTCGAGCCGCACGCCGGCCGGTACGTGCAGGCCGTCGGCACCCGCCGGGACGCCGACGCCGGCACCCCGCAGCACGTCGCCGTCGCGATCGGCCCGCAGTACGGCACGGTCAGCCCGGCGCTGATCAAGGACGCCGCCCGGGAGGCGCTGCGCGGCCAGGGCCATGACCTGCTGCTCGTCCTCGGGTTCGCCTTCGACGCCCAGGCAGGCGAGGTGGTCGGGGAGTTCCGCCCGTCCAACGGCGCGGACTTCGCCTCCGTCACCGCCGAACGCCAGCTCGGACGGCTGCCGATCCTGCTGGTCCGCATGAACCCGGATCTGGCCATGGGCGACGAACTGCTGAAGAAAACCGGCGCGGCGAACCTGTTCACCGTGTTCGGCGAGCCGGACATCGACATCGAGCACACCCCCGACGGGCTCGTGATCGACATCCGGGGCATCGACGTGTACGACCCGACCACCGGCCAGATCCGCTCGCACGACCCGTCCAGCATCGCGCTGTGGATGGTGGACACGGCGTACAACGGGGAGTCGTTCTTCGTCCGCCACTGCTACTTCTCCGGGGCTGGCAACGACCCCTACGCCCGGCTGAAGAAGGCGCTGAAGGCCGATATCGACGAGGCCGCCTGGGCGACTCTCTACACGACCCGTTCCCGGCCGTTCCCCAAACCCGACACGGGCCGGATCGCGGTCAAGGCCATCAACCACTACGGCGACGAAGTCCTCAAAATCTACGAAGTGTGACGGGACTGAACGGGGGACCGGCAATGGACTACACGGCCGCGCAGCGGGCAGCGATCAGCACCCTGGACGACCCGCTGCTCATCATCGCGTGCGCCGGGTCCGGCAAGACGCAGGTCATCTCCCAGCGGATCGTCGAAATCCTGCGCCGGCCGGGCGTCCGCCCGGAGAACGTGGTGGCGTTCACCTTCACCGAGAAGGCCGCCGCCGAGCTGAAGAACCGGACCCTCGAGCTGATCGAGCACGACCTCGGCCCGATCCACGGCCTGGCCGACATGTACATCGGCACGATGCACGGCTTCGCCCGGTCGGTGTTACAGACCTGGGTTCCCGAAACCTTCAAGTACGCGGTCCTGAACGAGATCCAGAACCGGCTGCTGGTCGACCGCAACAGCAACAAGTGCGGGCTGACCACGGCGAAGGCCATGGTCAAGGGGACATCGAGACCGCTGTGGAGGTACAAGGAGTCGGGACTGTTCATGCAGGTGGTCGGCATCCTGCGTGAGGACGACATCGACCAGGAAAAAATCCCCGAGGACCTCGACGAGGCGCTTGGGATGTACCGCACGGTGCTGCACAGCCTCCGGTATTTCGACTACACCGAACTGCTCCGCACCACGGTCGACATGCTCGAGTCCGATCCGGGCGACTCCATGGCCGGCCCGCTGGTCCGTCATGTCCGGGACGCGGTGCGCTATGTCGTCGTCGACGAGTACCAGGACACCAACCACATCCAGGAACGGATGATTCAGGGCCTGTGCCGGTTCGGGGCGAACCTGTGCGTGGTCGGCGACGACGACCAGACGATCTACCAGTGGCGCGGCAGCGCGGTCAGGAACATCCAGACCTTCACCCGCCGTTACCCCGGGGTCCGCAGCGTCACCCTGGATGACAACTTCCGGTCCAGCCCCGCGGTGGTGTCGCTGGCGCAGACGGTCGCCGAGACCCTTGTCGACGACAGGCTGGCCAAGAACATGGTCGCGTCCGGCCACCAGGAGTTCGACCGCGGCGATCTGCTCGCGGTCGAGTTCAGCGGCGCCGACGACGAGGCGGTGTGGATATGCGACCGGATCGCAGCCCTGCGGGGAACCCCTTTCCGGGACGACCGGGACGAGGCGCCGCGCGGCCTGAGCTGGTCGGACATGGCCGTCCTGTTCCGCAGCGTCGCCAAGGACGCCGACCCACTCGTCGCCGAACTGAAACGGCGGGACATTCCCTACGTCATCAAAGGTCTCGCCCGGCTGTTCGACGCGCCGGAGATCCAGGCCTGTGTGACGGCGTTCAGCTACATCATCGGTGAATCCGGCGCGGACGATGTGCGCGATTCCTGGAATGCCGCTGATATCGGTCTCGACGCCGCGGATCTGACCGCCGGGCTGAAAGTTCTCGACGAGGCGAAGAACTGGCAGCCGGGCGCCCGCTGGGGTTCCTACACCCTGCAGCGGACCTACCTCGACTTCCTCGAGGCCGTCGGCCTGCGGGAGGACACCGTCCCGTCGGCGGACGGCACGGTGCGCGGCGAGCTGGTGTTCTACAACCTCGGCAAGTTCAGCCAGGCGATCTCGGACTTCGAGCAGATCCACTTCCAGTCCGACCCGGCCAGGAAATACGAGGGCTTCGTGCGGTGGCTGACCCACCATGCCCCCGGCTACTACGCGGAAAGCGACGCCGACGTCGGATACGCCACCCCCGACGCGGTGACCATCGCCACCGTCCACCAGGCCAAGGGGWTGCAGTGGCCGGCGGTGTTCGTCCCCGCCCTGCGGAAGAACCGCTTTCCGTCGAAGCGGCAGGGCGGGATAAACGTCTTCCACGTCATACCCGAGAACGCGGTGCCGGACGCGGAACGCTACCGGGGCACCGAAGCCGACGAGGCCCGGCTGTTCTATGTTGCCGTCACCCGGGCGCAGAAATACCTGGCGCTGTCCTTCTCGCCCGGAGGGTCATCCATGTACGCCAGGCGATCGGTGTTCTTCGATCTGGCGACCCGCAACCCGAACGTGCTCACCGCGGCACCCCCGGTGCGGACGGTCGCGCGGCTGGAACCGCGCCCGCGGCACGAGCTGCCGGATGTCACCCTGAGCTTCAGCGAGCTGAAATATCTGTTCGAGTGCCCGTACCAGTTCAAGTTGCGTTTCCTCTATGGATTCAACCCGCCGATCCATGAGGCGCTCGGCTACGGCAAGTCCGTCCACGACGTCATGGCGGAAATCCACAAGCGGGCCATCGACGGTGATCTGGCCTCGGCCGCCGAGGTCGCRGACCTGGTTGACCGGCACCTGAACGTCCCGTTCGCCTATCCGGCGCTGCGGGAGCAGCTCCGCGATGCCGCCCGCAAGGCCGTCAGCCGCTACCTCGCCGAGAACCGGGGAATCCTCGGGCAGACCCTGCACAGCGAGCAGCAGGTACAGGTACGGGTCGCCCCGGGCATCACGGTGGACGGCCGGATCGACCTCATCCGCCGCCTGGACACCAACGAGACCTCGATCGTGGACTTCAAGTCCACCGAGCGGGCCCAGGCCGAGGAGGTCACCCGCGACCAGCTGCACGTCTACGTCCTCGGCTACCAGGAGCTCACCGGCCGGCGGGCCGACCTGGTGGAGGTGCTCAACCTCGACGAGCGTTCCCGGAGCACCCGCGAAGTCGTCGACGAGTCCCTGCTCGGCGACATCCAGAACAAGATCCGGAACGCGGGGGAGGCGCTGCGCGCCAACGACCTGCCACGCCACCGGCACTGGTGCAAGGCATGCGCTACCTGCGACCTCGCCGGCATCTGCCGCGACAAGCCTGCCTGACGGAGGCCGGACAAGAATCAGTAAAATCATCTGTACCTTCTGGTATCCAGATATGTCCAGATATCGCGAGTGACGATTCCGAGAGATGACGGGGGCGGGATGGCACTGTCCAGGGCTGCGGCACGGCTGTACGCGGAGATCGGCCCCACCTGGTCCAACTGCGGTCCGTTGCAGAACCGCCTGAAGATACGGGGTGACACGCAGTTCGCCGCCGTCGTGGAGGAGCTTGTCACGGCCGGGCTGGCGGTCCTGGAGGGACGGCGGATTCGCCGAGCGGACGCCGGCGACGGCAACGCCCGCCTCCAGCCGGAGATGTCCGCCGACGCACAGCAGATCTTCGACCGGCTTCCGCCGGACGGCAGCGCCATCGGTGGTCTGCAGCTCCGCGGCCTGGTCAGGCTTACCAACGATCGTTATCGGGCGGCCGTGGAGGAGCTCAAGGCCGCTGGCCTCGTCCGCCCGGGACGGGGCCGTGGCGGCACGCTCGCCCGCGCGGACGACGCGCTCCAGTCACCGGACGCCGAGGTGCCCGCAACCTCGCTGGACGACGCCAGGCTCACGCCCGCGGGCCCCGGGCAGCTGGTTCACCGGGAGTCCGAGCTGTACCAGCCGTTCGTCGACTGGTACCGGAGCGACCTCGACACCAGAACGCTCACGTTCGGCCACGTGCGCGAGACCGCGACCGCGCGTGGCCGGGCCCGGGCCAGCGGTCAGTGGTCCCGGCCCGACGTGGCCGCGGTTGAGGTGTGGAGCTCACCCCTGCTGCCCGACGTCGAACTCACGATCTCGTCCTTCGAGATCAAAAGGGCGTCGGAGGCCAACCGGCTGGAATCGCTCTATGAGGCGGCGGCGCACGGCCGGTGGGCGCACTACCCGAGTCTCGTCGTCGAAACGGCTTCTCCCGAGGCTGAACTGGCACTACGCGAGGACATCTGGCCGGAACTCGACAGGCTGAAGCTGGGTCTGTACACGATGTACAACCTTGGCGACGGGACCTTCCAGATAGAGAAGCACCTCTTTCCGCCGCGGCAGACGCCCGAGCTAGGTTACCTGGATGAGTTGCTGGAGCATTTCTTCTCGGAGGACAAAGCGTTGCGGGAGAAGTACCAGCAGGCGATCGGACGGTAGCCGGCCGCCTAAGAAGATCGGCACGAGTTTGTCGCTGTGTACGCTGACACAGCCAAAAAGCGTACACAGCGACAAACTCGTGCCAATCATGGTCTGCGTGGGTGGTTATCTCGCCTCGTCAAGCGGGGAAAGGGCCGTGGGCGGAGCCGTGACGGGGAAACGTGAAGTGCGAGAGGTCGGAAAGTACGTCACCGCTCCGTTCACGTACTTGTCCGGCCGTTCGATGGTGCTGCCGCGGATGGTACGGACAGGCTGGACGGCGTGGGGGCGGATGGATCGGATGCGGCGGGGGCGGCCGGTAGCGGTATCGCCGGAGGTGTTGTGGCCGGGTGGGATCTGTCCGGGGGGGCGGTGCGGGGGGTGGGTACGGGGGGAGGCGGCGGGGCGAGGTCGGCCAGGGCGGCTGGCAGGGCGCGGCTGAGGCCGGTGATGTCCGGCTGGATGGTCGGATCGCTGTACAGGGCGACGCCGATGAAGTCGCGGCTGCTGGTCACGGCGACGCTGAGCCCGTGCCCGCGGGCGAGCGGCACGATGCCGTAGAGCTCCCGCATCGGGGCACCGGCCAGCCGCGGGGTTCTGTTCGATCCCGGGATGTTGCTCACCACGATGTCGAACAGCAGGTTGGCGCCGCGTCCGGCCAGCGGCGCGACGAGATGGTGCACCGCGGCGGGCAGCGAATGGGCCAGCAGCGGGAAGGCGCCGGCTCCGCGGTACGGGCCGGCGGCCTTGTTGCGTTCCATGGCGACGCGGACGGCCCGCAGCCGCCGTACCGGGTCCGGTTCGGACACCGGCAGATCACACAGGTATCCGGACAGGTTGTTGCCCTGCCCCAGCCCCGCGGTGTCGACACGCAGAGCGACCGGGATGAGCGCCCGCGGCACGGCCCCGCCGAGCCCACGGTCGCCGGAGTCCAGCCAGTCCCGCAACGCGCCGGCGAGCACGGCGAGCACGACCTCGTGGGCCATGACCCGGTGCCGCTGCCGGATCCGCCGGACCGCGCCCGCATCCAGCTGGACGAGGGTCAGCCGCCGTTGCGGTGGCGTTCCCGGCTGCTTCCCTGGCAGGGACAGCACCCCCGGCAGGGACGGCTTTCCCGTCAGGGTGGACACCGCGGACAGACGTGTCCTGCGCAGTACCGACGCCGCGATGCCCAGTTCGCGTGTGGTCCGGCGGCCGGTCTCGATCAGTTGTCCGGTGATCAGGGAGGGGCCGGCGACCAGCGTGGGGATCGCGTTGAGCCACTGGTCCGGCCGGAGCACCGAGCGCCATGCCCCACCCCCACCCGCCCCCGGCCCGCCCGCGACCGCCGGTTCGGCCGCGGAGGAGMCAGCCGCGAAGGATGTGGAGGACACGGAGGAACTGGTCGTGGAGGAGGGGCTGGCCGTGGCTGGCGGAGCCGTTGCGGCGTTGCCGGCCGGAATGTTCCCGCCGCGGCGGC
Organism: Protofrankia sp. BMG5.30; assembly: GCF_001983005.1. Lineage (NCBI taxonomy): Bacteria > Bacillati > Actinomycetota > Actinomycetes > Frankiales > Frankiaceae > Protofrankia > Protofrankia sp. BMG5.30. The sequence goes on from NZ_MOME01000023.1 coordinate 108,707, forward strand.
CGGGCACGGTGAACTCGTCGTATATCGCGGAGAAGAGGCGGACGCCGCTCTGGCCGTCGGTGAAGGCGTGGTGTGCTTTGAGCAGGAGCGCGAAACGCCCGTCGGACAACCCGGTGATCACATGCGCTTCCCACAGCGGCCGGACGGGATTGAGCTGGGACGCCATCGCGCCCGCGGCGTACTCGGTGAGCTGGTCGTGGGTGCCGGGGGGCGGCAGACAGCAGACCCGGATATGTGCCTCCACCTGGAACTGCGGGTCCCCGACCCATTCCGCGGCGGCGGGCGGTAGCGTCGTCGACCGGAGGCGCTGCCGGAACTGAGGGAAAGCGCCCATCCGCTCGCTGAGCAGACGGACCAGTTGCTCGATACCGACGGGGTGGGCCGGCTCGAATATCATCAGCGCGCCGATGTTCATCGGGGCCRCCGGGTCGTCCAGTTTCAGAAATGCCACGTCCAGTCCGCTCAACCGCTCGCCGGCCATCCGGCCTTCCTCTCCGTATCTTGTTTGTCTCGGTTCCGTGTCTTGTCTCGGTGTCTCGTCCGTCGTGTCCCGATGTCGGTTCCGTGTCCGTGGATCGGTCGTGCGGCGGCTGCCGCCGTCTGCCGGCAGCCGCCGTGCGCGTTTTCTGACGTGCGCCGTATGGGATAAAACCTCCACCATTCCACCGGACATCACGTGCCCATCGAAATGTTAGCCGATGATCGGCGCTCCATCCGGGGCCCGGCGAAACAGATCTGTTTGTCCGATGGCATACCGGTGTCCTTCTTTCTGGATCGTTTCCGGGTCGGGTTCCGGTCGTTCTCGACTGTCGTGAGTACGGGTGTTTGTCCATCGTGCCGTCGCGTCGGTCGATCACGCTGTGTCGATATACCATGCCGCTAGGGTTGCAGGATGTCGTGAATGTCCGGTATTACTGTCACGTTGCGTTACTATCATCCAGTCGACTGATCCGGTCGGGGCGGTGCGACGGTGAATCCGCCGGCGGGTTACCGGTGACGCGAGCGTGTTCGTTCCACCGGCTTGCCGCCGGCCCGGAACGGGCGCGCCGGGAAAACATGACGAGAAAAAGGAAGAAAAAGGATGCGAGCCACGACCGGGAATCTGAAGACCACGGTGGGCCGGGAGGAACTGCGTGCCCTCGTCGCGGATGCCCTCGAACGGTCGCCGGCCGAGGTGACCGACGAGGCCGACCTCGTCGGCGAGTTCGGCCTCGACTCGCTCGCGGCGCTGGAGATCGTGGTGCGTCTTGAGAAGCTCTACCGCATCCGGGTGAAGGACGAGGAATTCGCCGGCATCACCTCGCTGGACAGGATCCACGACCTGCTGACAGCCAAACTCAAGGAAAGCTGACACCACTCGGGACTCGAGGAGATCTGGAGAGCTGACACTGCCCGGGCGATATCCGTCCGGCCGTCGTGGCGTGGTGACCGGACGGACGGACGGGCGGGGCCCGGCCTGCCGGACCGGTCACAGCGGGAGGACCGGTTACAGCAGGCGGACCGGGGCACCGTCGTGCCAGGCGAGGATGTTCTCGACGATCTGTTCGTAGAACGTCCGGTAGCTGTCGGTGGTGACGTAGCCGATGTGGGGGAGCAGCAGGGTGTTGCGCAGCGTCCGCAGCGGGTGGTCGACCGGGAGGGGCTCGACGTCGTAGACGTCCAGGCCGGCGCCGGCGATGCGCCGCTCGCGCAGGGCGGCCAGGAGCGCCTCCTCGTCGACGATGGGCCCGCGGGAGGTGTTGACCAGGTAGGCCGACGGCTTCATCAGGGCGAGATCGGCGGCGCCGACCAGGCCGCGGGTCGTCTCCGACAGCGGCATGTGGATGGTGATCACATCGGAGTCGGTGAACAGTTCCTGTTTGCTGACGGCACGCACGCCGTGCGGGGCGGCGCGTTGCGGGGTCAGGTGCGGTGACCAGGCGATGACCGACATCTCGAATGCCTGCGCCAGCCTGGCGACCGGTGTGCCGAGACGGCCGAGGCCGACGACACCGAGGGTGTGCCCGGCCAGGCCGGGGCCGATGGTGTGCTGCCAGCCGCCGGCCCGGACGGCGGCGTCCTCCTGCGCGAAGTTCCGGGTGAGCGCGATGATCATTCCGATGGTGAGTTCGGGCATCGCGTTGCCCCACCCGGTGGTCCCGCAGACGGTGACGCCCTGTTGCCGGGCCGCGTCGAGGTCGATCGCCGCGTTGACCATCCCGGTGGTGACCAGCAGCCGCAGCGCGGGCAGCGCACGCAGCAGGTCGGCCGGGAACCGGGTCCGTTCGCGCATCGCGACGACTATTTCGCTGTCGCGCAGGCGCCGAACCAGCATGTCGCGGTCGGGGATGTGTTCGTCGACCACCTCTATCGGGTAGCGGTCGCGCACCGCGGACCAGTCGGCGCTGCTGAGCGCCACCCGCTGGTAGTCGTCCAGGATCGTCACCGTCGGCATGGAAGTCAGCCCACCACCCGGCCGTGCCGCTCGCCGCCCGACCGGCAGCCGGCTATGCCGCCGCCTGACCGGGAACCGCTCGGCCCGAGGCCTGACAGGTATCCGCTCGGCCCGAGGCCTGACCGGGAACCGCGTGGACGACCGACCGACCGGGCTGCCATGACCTTCGCCGGCGTCGGGCGGCCACGGTACGCCACCACGCTCGCCGCGGTCGCTGTCGCCGCGGTCGCTACGGAACGGGCTTCGCTCATGGCTGCTCCTGGTACGACCCGGCCGGAGGACTGGAGGATGTTCGTTACGTTACGGCTCCGGGACAGGGCGGGTACCGCGGGCCCCACCGGTCCGCTGATCGGGCCTGGCGCCCTCTCGGTGGCCCGGGGCCTCGGCCACCTCGGGCCGTGGCCGGGAAAATGCCTTGACCTGAAGTCAGGTTCAGCTCGTAGTGTTCTTGTGCGTCGGCGGGGTGGTGACCGTTCGTCGCCCGTGCGGTCACCGGCCCACCGGTCGGTCCGGTCGGTCCGGGTACGCCGATCGGTCCGGGGACGTACGGGTCGAACGGGGTGAGCGGGGCGGGCGGCGGTGCGGGGCGGTGCCGCCCCGGTCGTGCGGATGGCACCGCGGCACGCCGCTGCCCGGCACGCCGGTATGACAGCGTTGCCACCGTTCGGACTATCGTTCCGCTTCGCCTCGCCCTGCCGCGGAGAGAGACTGCATGCTGATCCGACTTCTGCGGGCCCGCCTGGGCCCCTATGCCCGGCCGATCGAGATCCTGGTCGGCCTGCAACTGGTGGCGACCATCGCCATGCTGTACCTGCCGACGCTGAACGCCGACATCATCGACCACGGGGTGGTCGTCGGCGACACCGGTTACATCCTGCGCACCGGCGGGATCATGCTTGGCGTCACCGTCGTGCAGATCCTCTGCTMCGGTACCGCGGTGTACTTCGGCGCCCGGACCGCCATGGGGTTCGGCCGGGACGTCCGGGCGGCCGTGTTCGACCGGGTGCAGTCGTTCTCCGCCCGCGAGATCGGCCGGTTCGGCGCACCGTCCCTGATCACCCGGGCCACGAACGACGTCCAGCAGCTCCAGATGCTGGTACTGATGATCTTTACGTTGATGGTGTCCGCGCCCATCATGTGCCTGGGCGGTATCGCGCTGGCCCTGCACCAGGACGTCGGGCTGTCCGTCCTGCTCGTCGTGATCGTGCCGGTCCTCGGTGTGATTATCAGCCTGGTGGTGCGCCGGATGCGGCCGCTGGGCCGGGCGATGCAGGAACGCCTCGACACCGTCAACCGGATCCTGCGGGAGCAGATCAGCGGGTTGCGGGTGATCCGCGCGTTCGTCCGGGACGACCACGAGCAGCGGCGGTTCGGGGTGGCCAACGCCGAGCTGACCGACGTCGCGCTGCGGTTCGGCCGGTTGATGGCGCTGATGTTCCCGCTGGTGCTCATGGTGGTCAACCTCGCCAGCGTGGCCGTGCTGTGGTTCGGCGCGCACCGTATCGACGCCGGCCACATGCAGATCGGTGCGCTCACCGCGTTCCTCAGCTATCTCATGCAGATCCTCATGTCGGTGATGATGGCCACCTTCATGTTCATGATGATTCCCCGTGCCGAGGTGTGCGCGGAACGTATCCAGGAGGTGCTGGAGGCCGACTCCAGCCTGCTGCCGCCGGTGAACCCGGTGCGTTCCTTCGACCGGCACGGTGAGCTGGAGCTGCGCGGCGTCGGGTTCCACTATCCGGGAGCGGAGGCGGCGGTGCTGCGCGGGATCGCCCTGCGGGCCCGGCCCGGCCGGACCACCGCGATCATCGGCAGCACCGGCAGCGGCAAGACGACGCTGCTCGGCCTGATCCCGCGGCTGGCCGACGCCACCGAGGGCGCGGTGCTCGTCGACGGAGTCGACGTCCGGGACCTCGACCCGGCGCTGCTCGCCACCACCGTCGGGCTGGTCCCGCAGAAGCCGTACCTGTTCTCCGGCACCATCGCGACCAACCTGCGCTACGGCGACCCGGACGCCACCGACGACCAGTTGTGGCAGGCCCTGGAGATCGCGCAGGCGAAGGAGTTCGTCGAGGCCATGCCCGACGGCCTGGACACCGTGATCGCCCAGGGCGGGACGAACGTCTCCGGCGGGCAGCGGCAGCGCCTGGCGATCGCCCGGGTGCTGGTCCGCCGTCCGGAGATCTACCTGTTCGACGACTCGTTCTCGGCCCTCGACTACGCCACGGACGCGCGCCTGCGGGCCGCGCTCGCCCAGGAGACCGCCGGCGCGACCGTTGTGATCGTCGCCCAGCGGGTCGCCACCATCCGCGACGCCGACCAGATCATCGTGCTGGACGCCGGCGAGATTGTCGGTACCGGCAGCCACCATCAGCTGATGGCGGGCAACACCACCTACCGGGAGATCGTTCTCTCCCAGCTCACCGAGGAGGAGGCCGCGTGACCAGTCCGGCACCAGCGGCACCAGCGGCGGCGGCGGCGCCGCGCCGGGGTCCGGCGCCGATGGGCGGTCCGGGCCGCTTCTTCATGGGTCATGGCGCGGCGGAGAAGTCGATGGACTTCTCCGGGTCGAGTCGCCGGCTCCTCGGCCTGCTGCGCCCGCAGTCCCACCTGTTCGTCGCGGTGATCGTACTGGCGACGATGAGCGTCGGGCTCACCGTGCTCGGCCCGCGGCTGCTCGGGCAGGCCACTGACCTGGTGTTCGCCGGGATCTTCAGCCGGCAGCTGCCGGCCGGCACGTCGAAGGCCGAGGCCGTCGCCAACCTGYGCGCCACCGGCCACGGCACCCAGGCCGACCTGCTCGCCTCGCTCGACGTCACTCCCGGCCAGGGGATGGACTTCGGCGCCATCGGCTCCGTGCTGCTGTGGGTGCTCGTCGTCTACGTGCTGGCCGGGCTGTGCGGCGTCGGGCAGGCCAGGCTCACGAACCTGGGGCTACAGCAGGTGATCGGCACGCTGCGCGCGGACGTACAGGCCAAGATCTCCCGGTTGCCGCTGCGCTACTTCGACCGCCAGCCCCGGGGTGAGGTGCTCAGCCGGGTCACCAACGACATCGACAACCTGCAGCAGAGCCTGCAGCAGAGCCTGTCGCAGATCATCGCGTCCGTGCTGACCATCGTCGGCGTCCTGTCGATGATGATCTGGATCTCCTGGGTGCTCGCGTTGATCGCGGTGGTCGCGGTACCAGTGTCGATCATCGCCGCGACGCGGATCGGGAAGCTGGCTCAACCGCAGTTCGTCACCCAGTGGAAGGTCACCGGCCGGCTCAACGCGCACATCGAGGAGATGTACACCGGGCACGCGCTGGTCCGGGCCTTCGGCCGCCAGCAGGAGTCCGCGCAGACCTTCCGCGACTTCAACGAGCAGCTCTACGCCGCCAGCTGGCGCGCACAGTTCATCTCCGGGCTCATGCAGCCGGCGATGATGTTCATCGGGAACCTCAACTATGTGCTGGTGGCGGTCGTCGGCGGGCTGCGGGTTGCCTCCGGTTCGCTGTCGATCGGCGAGGTGCAGGCGTTCGTCCAGTACTCCCGGCAGTTCAGCCAGCCGCTGTCCCAGGTCGCCAGCATGGCGAACATGGTGCAGTCCGGGGTCGCCTCGGCGGAGCGGGTGTTCGACCTGCTCGACACCGCCGAGCAGGCACCCGAYCCGGTCGTCCCGGCACACCCGGGGCGGCTGCGTGGCCGGATCGCCTTCGAGCACGTCGCGTTCCGCTACGAGCCGGACAAGCCGCTGATCGAGGACCTGTCGCTGATCGCGGAACCCGGGCACACCGTCGCGATAGTCGGCCCGACCGGCGCCGGCAAGACCACCCTGATCAACCTGCTGATGCGCTTCTACGAGGTCACCGGCGGCCGGATCACCCTGGACGGCGTCGACATCGCCACCATGTCGCGCGAGGAGCTGCGGGCGAGCATCGGCATGGTGCTCCAGGACACCTGGCTCTTCGGCGGCACCATCGCCGAGAACATCGCCTACGGCGCCGAGGGCGCCACCCGGGAGCAGATCGTCGCCGCGGCCACCGCCGCGCACGTCGACCGCTTCGTGCGCACCCTGCCGGACGGTTACGACACGGTGCTCGACGACGAGGGCGCCGGCGTCAGCGGCGGGGAACGGCAGTTGATCACCATCGCCCGGGCGTTCCTCGCCGAGCCCCTGATCCTCGTCCTGGACGAGGCGACCAGCTCGGTGGACACCCGCACCGAGGTCCTGATCCAACGGGCCATGTCCACCCTGCGGGCCGGGCGTACCGCGTTCGTGATCGCGCACCGGCTGTCGACGATCCGGGACGCGGACACCATCCTGGTGATGGACAACGGCGCGATCGTCGAACAGGGCGACCACACCAGCCTGCTCGCCGCGGGCGGCGCCTACGCCCGCCTCTACCAGGCCCAGTTCGCCCAGGCCGTCGCCGAGGTCTGAGCTGTTCAGGGTGTGGCCGCCGAGGTATCGTGCCGCTGCGATGTGAACTGCCGAGACGGTGCGCCGTCGGCGCAGCGGGCCGAGACTGGCCCCGGCCCTGGCAGGTGCCGAGTGACGCAGGCGATCAGCGTAGCGGACAACAGCAGGACACGATCCGTGCCTCATCTGATGGGACAGCCTGTCCCATCAGATGAGGCACGGGCCGTAAAGTCGCCGCTGGCGGCCCTTGTCCCGAGGCAGTGGAAGGCCCTGCTCCGAGGCCGTGGGGAGGGTGGTGGCCGGTGYGGCGGTTCAACACGGCGGGCCCCTGCCTGCCGGAGTACCACTACATGGTGCCGGCGTTGTCACGGCTGCCGGAGGCGCCCGGGCTGGTCGAGCAGTCGGGATATTTCGTGGTGCACGCCCCGCGGCAGACGGGGAAGACGACGGCGTTGCGGGCGCTGGCGCGGGAGCTGACCACCGTCGGCCGGTACGCGGCGCTGCACTTCTCCTGCGAGCTGGGTGAGGCCGTCGGCGACGACTACGGCGCGGCGCAACTCGGCATCCTCGGTGAGATCCGTCGGCGTGCCGAGCTTGCTCTGCCAGCGGAACTGCATCCGCCGGTGTGGCCGCAGGCATCCGAGGCGGACCTGCTCGCTGCCGCGCTCGCGGCGTGGGCACGGGTGTGTCCGCGGCCGTTGGTGTTGTTCTTCGACGAGATCGACGCGTTGCGCGGGCAGAGCCTGATCAGTGTGCTGCGGCAGCTGCGGGCCGGGTTCGCCGATCGTCCGGCGGCATTCCCGGCATCGGTGGCGCTGTGCGGGCTACGCGACGTCCGCGATTATAAAGCCGCCTCTGGCGGCGATCCCTCGCGATTGGGCACGTCCAGCCCGTTCAACATCAAGCTGGAGTCGTTGCGGCTCGGGGACTTCACCCCGGACGAGGTCGCCGAGCTCTACGCCCAGCACACCGCCGACACCGGCCAGGAATTCACCCCTGCCGCCGTCGACCGGGCAATCGAACTCACCGCCGGCCAACCCTGGCTCGTCAACGCCCTCGCCCGCGAAATCATCGAGAAGATCCCCGTCTCGGCCTCCGAAACGATCACTGTCGACCATGTGGACCAGGCCAAGGAACGCCTCATCCTCACCCGCGCCACCCACCTCGACTCCCTCGCCGCGAAACTCGCCGAGCCCCGCGTCCGCCGCATCCTCGAACCCGTCCTCGCCGGCACCGTGACCAACCTCGACACCTACGACGACGACCTCACCTACACCCGCGACCTCGGACTGATCGCACCACGCAACCCCGTCCGCGTCGCCAACCCCATCTACCAGGAAGTCATCGCCCGGGTCCTCACCGACGGCGTCGAAGCCGTCGTCTTCGCCGACCCCCGCACCTTCGTCCTGCCCGACGGCCGCTTCGACCTGGCGAAAATGCTCGACGAATTCACCGAGTTCTGGACAGAAAGCGGCGAGATCCTCGCCTCCGGCCGGCGTTACCCCGAAGCCGCCCCCCAGTTCGTCCTCATGGGTTTCCTCCAACGCGTCGTCAACGGCGGCGGCTACGTCACCCGCGAATACGGCATCGGCCGCGGCCGCATCGACCTGCTCATCCGCTGGCCCTACACCACCCCCGACGGCAAACGCCACTGGCAACGCGAAGCCCTCGAACTCAAGGTCCGCCGCGCGGGCGAGGCCGACCCGCTGCGCCGCGGCCTGATCCAGCTCGACGGCTACCTCGACCGCATCCACCTCGACTACGGCGTCCTCGTCCTCTTCGACACCCGCCCCGACGCCCCACCCATCACCGACAGAACCACCATCACCACCATCCCCAGCCCCGCCGGCCGCACCATCACCCTCCTGCGCGCCTGACATCCCGGTCCGTGACGCGGGAAGACAATCAGGAGACCGTCGTGAGGGGCGCGCCGGAATGTCATTCGGATGGTGCGCGTCAACGGGCTATCGGCCCGGGAAGCGGGGCGGGGTGGTCGGCCGCACACGGCCGGCCAGCGAGGCCCTGACACGGTCGATCAGGATCTTTTCGGCTTCCTCTTTTGCAAGGCCGACGAGGTCGATGTAGACGATGCCGCCGAGGAGGCCTTCCGGGGCGCAGCGCTCCACACGAACCGGCAGGACCCTCCGTTTCTCGCCATCCGGATCCCCCCGCCAGAACGCCTGCCATTCGGCGGTACCGAACTTCGAGTTCTCCAGGTAGTCGGGGGAGAGCACCGCAAGCACCCGGGCTGCCTTGGTCACCCCTTTCTGCATTTCGTTCACCCAGTTCGCCCCGGGCACAAAGTCCCACGCCTGGACGAGGATCCGGTAGCCGGCCTCCTCCAGCGCCCACGAGATCCACTCGGCCCATTCCCGGTCCGCGCCGGTGTAACTCACGAAGAAATCATAGTCATATGCTGGCACCGCATCTCCTGATCTTCGCAGAACCGACGAACCTGCTGATAAGATACGACAATCGTGACGGTCACACATGCAGCGGGTGTTCGGGAGGATTGCTACTCCTGCGTGCGCAACGCGTCGCTGGACGCTCTGCCGCCGCGGGAGCGGATCCTGCTCGGGCCCGGCTGGCGGGTGGTGCACGCGATCCGGGCTGCGCTGCCCGGCTGGCTGGTGGTCGTCGCGCGCCGGCATGTCACCTCGCCGGCCGAACTGACCGCGGCGGAGGCATCCGAACTCGGTCTGGTGACGTGGCGTCTCAGCCGTGCCCTGATCGACGTGACCGGGTGTGCGAAGACGTATGTGGCCGCGTTCTCGGAGGCCGAGGGCTTTACTCATCTGCATGTCCATGTCATTCCGCGGTCGGCGGACCTGCCTGCCGCCGACCGTGGCCCCGCCGTCTTCTCCTACCTGCGCCGGCCACCGGCCGAATGGGTTTCGCCTGACGCGATGGACAGCCTTGCGCAGGCCCTTACGGCATCCCTCACGTCCATTTCAYAGCGCTGATGCGGCCGTTGACGCTACCCTTCGCTGGCCGTTAGTCAGAGTCACCGATCTCGATCTGGAAGAGTCGGGACAGGGATATGCCGGAGGATCAGGGCGATGTCGGACCGGGTTCTGCCGACAGCCCCGCGGAGTTCCTGGGGATGGTGACCGGCAACGTATGCGTTCGAGTGCGGCGCGGGCCTGGGCCTGCCGTTCGGGGTTGGCCAAATCGGGGTGGCGTCGGTACGCCTCGGCTTTGACATCCTGCCAGCGCCGTCCAGCACTCACGGGCCTGTCTCCCTGTCCTTTGCCGCCCTTCTTACCGGGTTGTGTCGTCGTTCCACGGGTTGATCAGTGGGATTCCCAGGTGGGCGAAATCCCGGGTGTTACGGGTGGCGAGAGCCAGGTCGTGCGCCGTGGCCGTCGCGGCGAGGAAGCCGTCGATGACCGGCACCGGTCTACCGTTACGGTCGCCGTCCGCCATGAGCATTCCCCAGGCGTCGGCTATCGGGATGTCGACGGTGAGGATGCGGTCCGCGAAACGGGGTACCAGGTCCGCGTCCAGCCATGCAGCCAGGTGCGTCCGCCGGTTGCCGGCCGAGAGGCGTTCGATCCCTCGGCGGATCTCCGCCAGCGAGAGGACGCTGATGAACGCACGGTCTTCGTCCAACTCGTCGATCCAGCGGACGAGGGCGGGGTCAGGGCGTGGCCGCGCCCGTTCCGACAGGACGTTGGTGTCGAGAAGGACGTTCACAGGCCGATGCCAGGGGAGGTTTCCCGTGGGCGCTGGATGAGGTCGGCCACCTCGCCGAGCGGTGATGCGGCGAGGAAGTCGCCCAGGGTGCCGCGGCGGCGTGTTCTGCGTTCCCATTCCTCGATGGACACCACGACCGCTGTCCGGTGCCCGTTACGGGTAATTGTCTGGGGTCCTTCGGAGGCGGCCCGGTCGAGCATCTCGCTGAAGTGTGCCTTGGCGGACGCGGCCGTCCACTGGCTCGCTGGTTCGGTCATGGCGAACCTCCGGTCAAGTAGGTCAGACTAGTCATAGTAGTCATGCAGCGGGCATGCCGCCAGGCCCGGACCGTCCCGTGGGATAGGTGTCGTGTGAGTGCTGGTCGCGATCTTGGCTGGGACGGCTGTCTCAACGTTCGTGACCTCGGCGGTCTCCCCACCCAGGATGATCGCCGGTTGCGCCGCGGGGCGCTCGTCCGTTCGGGCAGCATCGACCGGCTGAGYACGGCAGGCTGGTCCGCGCTGTGCTCGCACGACATCCGTACGATCATCGACCTGCGCAACGACGACGAGATCGTGCCATCCGGCAGGTCCTCGCGGCGAGGAAGACGTCCACACGCGAGGCCGTTCTCGCCACGCTGGCCGCCGTCGACGTCCCCGTCTACCTGCGCTCCGCCGGCGTCCCCGCCGATATCTGTCTTCGGTGATATCGCTGTTTACGGATAGCGGCGTAGTACTGGTCAATGGTGATACCGCCGGGTGAGTACCAGGTGGTCGCGGCGCGGGACCTCGGCGCGGCGATCAAGCACTTCCGAACCTCCGCCGGGGTGACGCAGGTGGCCGCGGCCGAGGCGATGGGGGTCGGACAGTCCTATATCTCGTCGCTGGAGGCGGGCAGGTTCGGCAGTTCGCTGACCCACGCGTTGCGGCTGTTGCGGTTCGTCGGGTGCGAGGTCGTCGTCCGGCCGCGGCGGGCCCGTGGCTGATCACCTGGTGGCCTGGCTCTACGGGACTCCTACGGCGGTCCTGACGCCTGGACCGGAGTTCCGGATCACGCTGGAGTGGCGGGCCGAGGCGGTGGAGCGGTGGGGAGCGGGCAGCCCGGCGCTGTCGGTCGGGCTACCCATCGGGGCGGTGATCGGCCCTCGGGACACGCGGGGTCTGGACTTCTTCGAGAACATCCTGCCTGAGGGGCCGACGCTGCAACGGATGGCGGCTATGGCCGGGGTACGCCCAGCCGACACCTACGGGATCCTGAAAGCGTTCGGCCGCGACTGCGCTGGCGCGATCCAGGTGCTACCCGAGGGCGAGGAGCCGGGCGACGTTCACCACGGCCGTGGGCAACGCCGACGCGCATGCCAAGAACTTCTCGATCCTGCACGAGGCTGACGAACCGACCGTCCGCCTCGCCCCGTTGTATTCAGTGAGCATCTTCCGGAGTGGATATTCTTAAATCCCTTCCGCTGGCCGCAGTCGTTCACCGGGTTGGCGGGGTACTCCCATCCGATCGTCGATCGGCGTTTTTGATCTAGGTCTTCTTTGCGTGGGCAGGGGTGGGCCCTATCGCATTCATGGTTCTACCAGACCCTGCCGCGGCATCTGCCGTGCACGCCGACCAGCATGTCAATCCTGTGGTACCGGCCAACTCAATGATCGATGAGTGTGAGGTTCTGGCCCCGCCAGCGACCGCACTACGCGGGACGAGCCCCTGTGGATGTACGAGCCCTTGTGGGATGATGTACGGGTGCGTTGCGTGGCATACTCCGCGACTATGGGTGATAGGGGGATGCGACCGGCGGCGATCCGGTGACGGGCGGGCAGCAGGAAGAGGAACMGACGCCGCGGTGGGATTTCTTCATCTCCTACACCGGTGTCGACCGAGGCTGGGCGGAGTGGGTGGCCTGGCAGCTGGAGGCCGCCGGGCTACGGGTGCTGATCCAGGCGTGGGACTTCATTCCGGGTTCGAACTGGGCAGTGCGGATGCAGCAGGGGGTCAGCCAGGCGGACCGCACCATAGCTTTGCTGTCTGAGGCCTATCTGACGTCGATCTACGGCCAGGCGGAGTGGCAGGCCGCGCAGGCCGCGGATCCACTGGGCTTCGCCAGCAGGCTGGTCCCGATCCGGATCAYGGACTGCCCCCGGCCGGGGCTACTGGGGCAGATCGTGTCGTTCGATCTGTTCGATGTGCCCGCGGCGACCGCTGCCGCCCGGCTGCTCGAGCAGGTGAGGATTCTGCGGGCAGGACGGGCGAAACCCCCTGCCGCCCCGGTTTTTCCCGGCCTCGCCGATACGCCCGGCAGTACTACCGTGCTCACGTCCCCGCCGAGGACGCCGGGAGGGAGACAGTCCGTTCCGCCGCGGGCACCTGGCCAGCTCGCACGTGGGACACCGGTCCGCCGCGCGGTGCTTCACCACGGCAGCCAGCTCTCCCGCGCGCTCGGCGCTCCCGGGATCCGCGCGGTGATGTGGTCGCCGAACGACCGGCTGCTGGCCGCTGGCAGCGACGACAGCACCGTGACTGTGTGGGACGTGGCCAACCCCGTGACTCCGGCACGTCGCGCCACCCTCACCGACCACCGCCACGGCAGTGTGAAGGCGGTGGGGTGGTCACCGGACGGCCACCTGCTTGCCACCGGCAGCGCGGACAGCACGGTACAGCTGTGGGAGATGACGGACCCCGCGAGCCCTGCCCGTCGCGCCACCCTCACCGACCACCGAGACTGGGTGGAGGCGGTGGCATGGTCACCGGACAGGCATTTGCTGGCCACCGGTAACCGTGATGGCACGGTGACCGTCTGGGACGTGGCCAACCCCGTGACTCCGGCACGCCGTACCACCCTCACCAACCACCGCAGCCCGGTGCGGGCGGTGGCATGGTCACCGGACGGCCACCTCCTGGCCACCGGTAACCGCGACGGCACGGTGACCGTCTGGGACGTGGCCAGCTCCCTGACTCCGGCACGCCGCGCCACCCTCACCGACCACCGCGGTCCGGTGCGGGCGGTGGCATGGTCACCGGACAGCCGCCTGCTGGCCAGCGGCAGCGCGGACAGCACGGTACAGCTGTGGGGGATGGCCGACCCCGCGAGCCCCGCCCGTCGCGCCACCCTCACCGACCATCGCGGCTGGGTGGAGGCGGTGGCATGGTCACCGGACGGCCACCTGCTTGCCACCGGCAGCGTGGACAGCACGGTGACCGTGTGGGAGGTGACCAGCATCGCGGCCCCCACCCGCCGCGCCACCCTCACCGACCACCGCGGTCCGGTGGAGGCGGTGGCATGGTCACCGGACGGCCGCCTGCTCGCCACCGGCGGTGCCGACTGGACGGTGATCGTGTGGGAGCTGCCCGATGCCCGGTAAATGGTCGTTGTACAGGGTGAGTGCGGCCGGGCAGGCCGTAACCGTGAGGCCGGAGTGTTGGAGATCCGGCCACGCGACGCCCGGATAGCTCTCCCCACGGGCAGTGATGTCGAGATCGCCTTCGGGATGAGCACGTCCAATCCGGYCGCCGTGGTGGCCGCTGTGGTGGYGGCACAGGAGCAGTCCGAGATCGCGAAGGACTGCCGTCGAGACCGGCCGCGGGCAGGCACGGCCGGCTGTCGGCGGCTTGGCCGTCGGTAGTCCGTGGTCAGGGCTTCCAGGGGCCGATGCCGCCGACGCGTTCCGGGGTGATCCGCAGGACGTAGCCGGGGGGTGGGTCGGGGATCGGTGACGGAGGGGCGTCCGGCCCAAGGTAGATCCTGGTGAGTTTCGCGAGCAGTTCGGGCGCGCCGCCTTCGGTGACCTTCGCGCGCCCGTGGACGACCAGGTAGTGGTCGAGGCCGCCGTCCTCGCTCCCTTCGGCCTCGATCGACAGCGCCACCCGTGGGTCCCGCTGGAGGTTGCGGAGCTTCTGGTACAGCCCCAGGTGGGCGGTGACGATCTCGTCGCCATCGACGCCCACCCACACCAGGGTGATCTGAGGGCTGCCGTCCGGGTTCAGGGTGACGAGATGGGCCAGCCGCCCGGCCGTCAGTGCGGCCCGCACGGGGTCGGTCAGCAGAGTCATGTGTTCCACGTCCTCCGGATGGGAGAAGGCGCGGCACGGGTCGAGCCGCTGGTTGTGACTGCAACAGTTGTATATCAAAACCGACCTGGCTGTTCCCGGGAGAGTCGGTCGTCTGCCGGCCTCCCCTGTCGGCGTCTCCGTCAGAGAAGGGTCCGCCGGAGAAGCAGGGAGACGCCCGGTCGGGAGCCGCGCGTGCCGTATCCTCCCGGTACCTCCGCCGCCGGACTTCCCGCCCCGTCGGCGCGTGTGTCCTGGCCGACGACCGGCTGCCGGCAGGTCGCCACCGGCCGGTCGTCGAATGGCGCCGTCGGTTTCGAGGCCTGTCCGAATCCGTTGTGGATCTTGAAAGTCCTGTCTGCCGTGGGCAGACCCGCGGCTTCCGGCGGTTTCGCGGTGGAAAACTGTGTGTGGTCGGCACGCCGGGGTCGGCAGCCGATTCCGCCCAGGTGGGAAAATGCATTCCGTACGAGGAGGAAAATCCGCATGGAACGCCCACGAATGCAGTCGGGAAATGGCTACCAGGTTGACGACGCGGTGTTCAACCGCCTGCTGCGCAGCCGTATCGTCTTCCTCGGGTCGGTGGTCGAGGACGCTGTCGCCAACGAGATCTGCGCCAAACTGCTGCTGCTGTCCGCGGAGGACCGCGAACGCGACATCCAGCTCTACATCAACTCACCGGGCGGCTCGGTGAGCGCGGGGATGGCCATATACGACACCATGCAGTACGTCACCAACGACGTGGTGACGGTGGCGCTCGGCTTCGCCGGGTCGATGGGGCAGTTCCTGCTCTGYGCGGGCGCGGCCGGCAAACGATACGCGCTCGCGCACGCCCAGGTGATGATGCACCAGCCGTCCGGTGGGCTCGGTGGGACGGCGAGCGACATCGCCATCCAGCTCGAGCAGACGCTTTACACGAAACGGACGATCCAGGAACGCATCGCCTTCCACACGGGGCACACCGTCGAACAGATCGAGCGTGACTCCGACCGGGACCGCTGGTTCACCGCGCGGGAGGCCAGGGACTACGGGTTCGTGGACCACGTGGTGACGGCGGCGACGGATCTGCCACGCCCGCGGTCAACGGGCTGAGTGGGCCGTCCGCGCCGGAGCCGACACCGACAGCCGTCGTTGCCGGGTGTACGTCGGGACACATCGGCCCGTCCGTGTGATCCATCGGGGTCCCCGGCGGCCGCGCGGGGATCCGCCGGAGCACCCCGTTGCCAGGCACTGCGGCGTACGCACGGTGACGTTGGGGGGAGCACCGGGCAGGTCGGGGGGAGCGCTGCGCACGGTGACGGGTACCGTCTCGGACTCGAGGTGGCGCAGATCGTCCAGAACCTCGTCAAGCAGGTCGCTGAGACGGATGTCGAGGGCCCGGCACAGCGCAGCCAGCACCTCTGAGGAAACCTCTTTCCGGCCACGTTCGATTTCGGACAGATACGGAACCGACACGTTCGCGGTCCGCGCAACCTCACGCAGGGTGCGTCCCTGCCGTAGGCGGGCGCGACGCAGGATGACGCCTATCAGACGGCGCAGCAGAAGCATCGAGCCTCCCGCTCCCGGTGATCCCCGTGACGATGATCCGACAGATGATGATCCGACAACGACGGGCCACGGGCCGTGGCCGTGATCCGCCACCATCGAAGCACATCTCCGGCGCCCCCGGCGTGCCGAGGCCGTGCCCGTTGAGCTGTTCGTCCGTCGAGTTGTTCGGTTCGGATGAGCTGTTCGGCTCAGATGAGTTGTTCGGCCCAGATGGTTTTGCCGGTGCGGTTGTAGCGGGTGCCCCAGTGGTGGGTGAGCTGGGCGATGAGGAACAGGCCGCGGC
>NZ_MOME01000024.1:0-124729 GCF_001983005.1 Protofrankia sp. BMG5.30
ATATCACCCGATGTCATCACTCACAGTGCCCATCCCGCCGGACCCCGAGGGCCCGGCGTGTCGGGCCGGAAACACCGATCTTGAAACAGTCCCCATCCGGAACGGACTGGTACGAGATTGCCGGCACCGGGCGCTCGGCGACATGCTCGACCGGCTCGCCGCCGAGCGGGGTGCGCTCGACACCGTCGAGGACCAGGAAGAAATCGCGAGGTTCGTGCGTCTGCTGGGTGGCATGAGCGATAGCACGGGCGGCGGCGACGGCCCGACTTCGACTGTAGCTCCAGGCAGCGCGGACGGTGCGGCGCGGCGGGGGCGTCGGCGGGATGGGCGTGGTCGGAGCTGATGCTCGAAGCCGGAACAGGGCTCAGAACCGGGAGAGGAATCAGAAGAGGAAGTAGCGCTGGGCCATGGGGAGTTCGGCTACTGGGGCGGGTTCGACCGGGGTGCCGTCGATGGTGACGGTGAATGTTTCCGGGTCGACGTGGATGTCGGGGGTGGCGGTGTTCTCCGGCAGGTCCGCCTTGCCGCGGCGGCGGACGTCGGCGACCGCGACCATCGGTTTGGCCAGGCCGAGCCGCGCCGGCAGGCCGGCGTCGAGGGCTGCGGGGGCGACGAACGACAGCGACGACGACGCCGCCGGGCCCGCCGCCGCCCCCCACATCGGGCGCGGCAGCACCGGCTGCGGGGTGGGGATGGAGGCGTTCGCGTCGCCCATCGCCGCCCAGGCCACGAACCCGCCCTTGATGACGACGGCCGGCCGGACGCCGAAGAACGCCGGGTCGTAGAGCACCAGGTCGGCGAGCTTGCCCGGCTCCACCGAGCCGATCTCGGCGTCCAGGCCGTGCGCGACGGCCGGGCAGATCGTGTACTTGGCGACGTACCGGCGGGCGCGGGCGTTGTCGGCGCGGCCGTCCCCGGGCAGTGGGCCGCGCCTGGCCCTCATCACGTGCGCGGTCTGCCAGGTGCGCAGCACGACCTCGCCGATGCGTCCCATGGCCTGCGAGTCCGAACCGATCATCGAGATGGCGCCGAGGTCGTGCAGGACGTCCTCGGCGGCGATCGTGGACGGCCGGATGCGGCTTTCGGCGAAGGCCAGGTCCTCGGGCACGCTCGGGTTCAGATGGTGGCAGACCATGAGCATGTCGAGGTGTTCGTCGAGGGTGTTGACGGTGTGCGGGCGGGTCGGGTTCGTCGAGCTCGGCAGGACGTTCGCCGCCGCGGCCACGGTGATGATGTCCGGGGCGTGCCCGCCGCCGGCACCCTCGGTGTGGTAGGCGTGGATGGCCCGGCCGGCGATCGCGGCCAGGGTGTCCTCGACGAAACCGGCCTCGTTGAGGGTGTCGGAGTGCAGCGCGACCTGCACCCCGGAGGCGTCCGCGACCCGCAGGCAGGCGTCGATCGCCGCCGGTGTGGAGCCCCAGTCCTCGTGCAGTTTGAAGCCGGCGGCGCCGGCGCGCAGCTGCTCCCACAGGGCGTCCTCGCCGACGGTGTTGCCCTTGCCGAGCAGGACGACGTTGACCGGCAGCGCGTCCATCGCGGACAGCATCCGGGCGAGGTTCCACGGCCCGGGGGTGACGGTGGTGGCCTTGGTGCCCTCGGCGGGGCCTGTCCCGCCGCCGATCAGGGTGGTGATGCCGGCGCCGAGGGCTTCGGGGACCTGCTGCGGGCAGATGAGGTGGACGTGGCAGTCCACCGCCCCCGCGGTGAGGATCTTCCCGTTGCCGGCGAGGATCTCCGTGCCCGGCCCGATGACCAGATCGGGGTGGACACCGTCCATGATGTCGGGGTTGCCGGCCTTGCCGAGCGCGACGATCCGCCCGTCGCGGATGCCGACGTCGGCCTTGACGACACCCCAGTGGTCGAGGACGACCGCGCCGGTGATGACCAGGTCCGGGACACCTTCGGCGCGCGACGCCCGGGCCTGCCCCATGGACTCCCGGATCACCTTGCCGCCGCCGAACACCGCCTCGTCGCCGGTGCCGGCACCGGCCGGCCCGCGGCTGCGGTCCTCGGTGACCTCGATGAACAGGTCGGTGTCGGCGAGGCGGATGCGGTCACCGACGGTCGGCCCGTACAGGTCGGCGTAGCGGGCCCGGTCGAGGTGGCGGCTCACGGGCGTGCCCCCTGGCGGGCGGGGTCGTCCAGCGGGCCGGCCGATTCGGGGCGCAGGCCGGGCACCAGCCGCCGGCCACCCAGCGGGACGAGGTCCACCTCGCGTTCGACGCCCGGCTCGAACCGGACGGCGGTGCCGGCCGGAACGGCCAGCCGGTGCCCCCAGGCGGTGTCGCGGTCGAACTGGAGAGCGGGGTTGGCGGCGGCGAAATGGTAGTGCGACCCGACCTGCACAGGACGGTCGCCGACGTTGCGCACACGCAGCGTCAGCACCGGCCGTCCCGGGTTGATCTCCACCGGGTCGTCGTCGTGCCGGATCTCGCCCGGCCGGATGCCGGTGCCCGCACTCATCGGACCGGCCCGCTCACCGAAGGTCCCGGAGGATGCCCCGGCCTTCGGACCGGGGAGGAATCCGGCCTCCCGCGGAGCGAACCGCGAACCTCGACAACGCGAACCCGCTTTCGTGTAGCTGGAATCCCCCGCGTTCACGCGGGGGAGGACGTCAGGGGATCGGCTCGTGGACGGTGACCAGCTTGGTGCCGTCCGGGAAGGTCGCCTCGACCTGGATCTCGCGAAGCATCTCGGGGACGCCGTCCATGACGTCCTCGCGGGTGAGCACGGTCCGTCCGGCGGACATCAGGTCGGCGACGCCGCGGCCGTCCCGGGCGCCTTCGAGCAGGAACGACGTGATGACGGCGGTCGCCTCCGGATGGTTCAGCCGCAGGCCGCGGGCCCGCCGTTCACGGGCGAGCCCGGCTGCCACGTGGATGAGCAGCCGTTCCTGTTCGTGCGGGCTGAGCAGCACGGTGGCGAAGTCTAGCGGTCACGGGTACGTCACGGCCACGCCGTGCCGCTCGGACGCGTCTCCGGGGTGCGTCGTCGTGATGTCCGGGATCTCTTGAAAAGCCCACTTTTGTGACTATCAGCGCCGAATCTGTGACGGCCACGTTAAAAGACGCTGGTTTGCGGGCGCCGCCGCGGATGTGGCGGCACAGTATGCGGCTATGCCGCGTCCGCGTACCCGGTGCGGGGCTGCGGGGCCGCGCCAGGGCGTAACGTACGTCACATTGCCGAGCGACTTCTTAGCGCAGGGTCATGCTCCATCCTCGTCCAAACGGTGTCTGCGGAGGGTTCATGACCACCGAGCGTGACCGCCAACAGGGGTGGTCCGCGCGCGGACCCGAACCGGTGACCTGTCTGCCGGAAAGGCCCTYGGCCGAGCACGGCCACCGGCCGCGGCGCGCGGCTGTCCCCGGCGCTGCCGGTCTCGCCCCGAGCGCGGCGGAACTCCAGCGCCTGCGCAGGGTCGCGGACGGTCAGGAGGAGGCGGACCTGATCGTCCATGGCGGCACGCTGGTTGTCGTCCACACCGGTGAGCTCCAGCGCCGTGACCTGCTGATCGTCGGACGGTTCATCGCCGCGGTGACGCAGCCCGGGGCGTTGGGGGCCCGCCGGGCGCTGGACGCGTCCGGCCGCTATCTCCTGCCCGCCTACGTCGACGAGCGCATCCGGGTCGAACAGACCCTGCTGACCCCCGGTGAACTCGCCCGCGTCGTCGTACCCCGGGGAACGGTCACCCTGCTGGCGGACACCAGCGGGTTGACCGGGTTGTACGGGCCGCGCGGCGGACAGCTCRCCACTGCCACCCGCACCCCGGCACGCCTGCTGGAAACACTGCCCGTGACATCGGCCGTACCGCCCATGCCTACGGGGAGGACGACGATGGTGCCGCGGCAGCCGGGTTCCTTACCCGCATCCGCCGGGGGAACATCACTGGACGTCACCGGCATGGCCGGGACGCTCCCCGTGGGGCCCGAGCCCGCCGAGCCCGGCGGGCTCGTCGAGGCCGGGCCCGTATCAGGGCCAGTATCCGCGCCGGGGCCCATGTCCGGCTCCGGGCCGGCATCGGCGTCGGCGGGCCCGCCGGTCGGGCGAACCGCTGACGACGGCACCTGGGAGGCTCTGCTGGACGCCGCCGGCGGGCGCACGGTCATCGATCTTGCCGTGCACGGCCATCTCGACCGGGACGTCCGCCGGGCGGTCGCGGCGGGCATGGCCCCGATGACCGCCGTCCGCATGGCCACCCTTGCCCCGGCCCGCCGCCACGGCCTGGACCATCTGCTCGGGTCGCTCACACCGGCGCGTCTGGCCGACATCCAGATCGTCAGCGAGATCGCCGGATGCCAGCCGCCGGAGGTCGTGCTCTCCGGCGGGCGGCTGGCCGCGGAGCGGGGCCGCCCGCTGTTCGACAACCTTGACGTCGTCCCCGCCTGGGCTCGGGAGCGGCTGTCGCTGCCCGCCGGCCTGCACAGCGGGTCGTTCACCGTGCCGGCGGCGTCCGTCGGCCCCGCCGGTCGGGGCGTGAACGCGGTCGAGGTACTCCTCGCGCAGAGTGATTTTCCGGGTGTTGAAAGTGTCACGGTGCGGCCGGTCGCCGTCGATGGCGCCACCGGTAGCGTTGAAGCGGATCCAAAGCATGATCTTTTGAAGGTGGCCCTTGTCACCTGCCGCGTGCATCGGGACCGGCCCGCCGGGATACGGGTCGGGCTCATCCGCGGGATCGGCCTGCGCCAGGGCGCGATCGGGATGACCACGAGCGTGGCACCCGGTGACCTGGCCATCATCGGGGTCGGCGACCACGACATGATGACGGCCGCCCGGGCGCTGGAGGGGATGGGCGGCGGTTTCGTGGTGGTCGACCGTGGCTGGGTACTGGCGGCCTGCCCGCTGCCGGTGGCCGGCGTGATGAGCGACGCCCCCTGGGACGCCGTGCACGACCAGTTGGACGGCGTCAACGCGGCCGCCGCGGCACTCGGTTGCACGCTCGCCGCACCGTTCCTCACCCTCGCGTCGTTGGGCCAGCGGCTCTGCCACCCGCTCTCCTGACGGAACGTTCACCCGCTCTCCCGGCGAAACGTCCGCCTGCCCTTCCGGCGGAACGGTCTGCCCGCATCCCCCGCGACGTCCGGCACGTCAGGCAGGTCATAGCTTTGGCGGGTCCAGCCGTGATGAGGGCCATGGGCCCCGCGGGCCGACACATGTGTGGGACGCACGGGCAGCGCATCCGTGCGTGGAGGATCTGAGAGTGGGAGATCTGACGCGTTTGACGACTGCGACAGGCGAGGACGTCGCGGTTCCGTACCGCCCGTACCGCGACGGCCGGAGCCGGTGTCGGCCTGACACTTCTGCTCGGTGCGTGTGGTGGATCCACGTCGTCGTCCTCCGTGGAGGCCGAGCCGGTGACAGCGGTCGAGGCCGCGCCAAGCATTGCGCCCGTCGATCTGCCAACCGATCTGGCAACCGATCTGGCACTGCCGTCGCGGACGGCTCCTCCGGCGGTGGAGACGGCGGCTCCCCAGGTCGCCACGACCGCGACGGCGGGAGTGGAGGCCCTGAAGGGCACGGTCGTCCCCGCGGGCTTTCCGTTCCCGAGGGGAGCTGTCCCCACGGTCTCGGTGTCCAAGCCCCAACGCGCGACGATTTCGCTGCGTGACGTGACACCCACTGCGGCGGTCCAGTTCTACCGACAGGCGCTGCCCGCCGCCGGCTACAAGTTCCTGCAGCAGGGCGGCTCGGACGRCAGGACGAAGCTCACCTTCGAGGGAAAGGGCCAGGGCATCCAGCTCCTCGCGGGCGGTGACGGCAGTCCGGATCTTGTCCTGCTCCTCTTCGACAACCTGTAACAGCGGAATGCGTAGGTGGAAAATGCTGCTGTAACAACGGTTTCCACCTACGGACGCGGAAGCTGTAGGTGGAAACCGTTGTGGTGGTGATGGTTTCCACCTACGGCTTCCGCTGTAGGAGTGCCACGAGCTGACCGTTGCGGTGGCGGCATGATCCCGCAGAGCGCGGTCCCGGCGAGAAGGACGTTGCCGGGGAGAAGATCCAACCTCGGTCGCAGTGTTCTTTTCAGGGGTCCCGGGCAGTTGTCGTAACCACCGTGGTTGTTGTGGCGACCACTGGTCGCGGAGCCGTGGGCGCCTGGTTTGAGCTGGCATTTCGTGCCGCTGACCGCCGATTTGGAAAGGCGGCGGCCAGCAGCGGTGCGCACGGGTCAAAAGGTGGGATGGGTGTAGGCGGCCGCGGGGCGGATGGGAAGGCAGCGGATGGGAGGATAGCGGTACCAGGATTCCGGTCGTCCTTGTGTATGTGCGTTCATACGTGCCGGAGAGGTYGGAGAGGTCGGGCGGGCCGGGTTGGGGAGATCAGGGGCGGGAACCTGCCCTCGCGCGACGGGCGTAGCGGAGGATGCCGCCGGGCCGGTCGCGCGCTGGAGCCCGCTGGGTCCGTTCAGCCAGCGCGGCCAGCGTGGACAGCGCCCGCCGCAACGCGATCCCGACGGTATCCGCGTTCGCCTGGGCGTCACCGAGCGCGCCGCCCGTGGGCATGTCGGCATCCGTGCCGGTGCTGTCGGTGGCGCCGGTGGCGCCGCGGTCGGTGGTTGCCAGAGGCAGGCCRTCCAGTGGGTGTCTTTCCCGCGCGGCGAGGTGCAGATCCATGATCATTTGCTCGGCGCGCGCGGCCGCGGCCAACCGGTCGGGGCTCCCTGTGCAGTCGTTGCGGAACAGGCGGGCATAGATGCGGGTGGACGTGGCGTCCTCGGGCTGCAGGCAGAAGAAGATCGTGCTGGTGATCCCGGTGTCGGGCCAGCGCAGGACCAGGCGGAGCTGGAACGGTGGCCGGTAGACACAGGTCGACAGGTGACGGCGCCCGCTCCACGGCCGCGGGCCAGCCGTCGTCGTCACCGGCTCCGCGGAATTGGTGACTGTCTGCTCCATCCGCAGGCGGAATCCATTGCCATCGGTAGTGATGTCACGGCGAAAAGTGATTGTTTGTTCGCCTGTGCCGCCCGCGCCCGCGCGGATCGGGCCGGTGCGGACCGGGTCGGCGCAGACCAGACTCGGATGGACGAACGGCAGGTTCGCCGCATCGAGGAGATCGTCGGTGAGCACACCCGCGCATGCCCGGCTCCGGCTGACGTCCAGCCATCGGGAGACGAAGGTGGGGTTGTCCGTCTCGGGCAGGTCGATGATGTCCGCGAACGGTTCCGCGGGGGCGATCCAGATCAGCCCGTGGCGTTCGGTGGCGCCCCACGCCGAGGTGGCCCGGGCGCGTTCCGACCGGGAGACGTCCGAGCCGGACATGGGCTCCGAGCCGGACATGGGCTCCGAGCCGGGCGCGGGCTGCGGGCCGGGCGCGTGCTGCGGGCCGGGCATGGCCGTGCATGCGCCGGACGCGACGAAACGCCAGCCGTGGTAGGCGCAGACCCGCCGGGGGCCGTCGACACGGCCGGCCGCCGGCGGCGTCAGCAGATACGGACAGCGGTCGGCAAGGGCCATCACCCGGTTGTCGAGGCGGGCGATCACCCATGGTTCGCCGAGGAGCCGTACGGATACCGGCTCGTCACCGATGTCCGACGACCGCGCGACCGGATGCCAACCGTGTCGCAGCGAAGGATCCGTGTTCGTCATTCGTGGGCGGACGTCGACCACCTCCTGGGAGAAGGGGCTGCCGGGGCGGGGGCGCCGGCCGTGGGCGCGGGTCGCAGGCCAGGTGCTGGTTCGACCTGGTCCGGTCCGCGGCCCGGTGACGAGTTCGGTAAAAGCGTTCTTCGAATGTGTTGATTGAAGTGAGCCGTTGTTTCGGTTTCGCGTCCCGGGTGTGACGCAAGGTGATGCGTGATCGATATCTCACTGTGTTCCGTCACCGTGTTCCCGGGGCTGCCCGGCCGTGGCTCCGGGCCAGGGGCCCGTACCGCCGAAAATTGTGTGATCATGATGTCTCCGTGTTCGGGGAACCTGTGAGCGCCGTCGTGAGAACGCTCCCCTTTTCGGGTAATACCGGACGTCGCCGTACCGGGCAGCTATGATTCCCGCCGCGGACGTATCGTGCCCAATACGGATGAGTACGGTTGCGATCCGGCACTGTCGGTTTTCGCCGGACGGCTTCTGTCAGTGGCCGGCTGGAGAACCCTGCGTGTCGCCGATAGTGAACATGCGTGTAACCTCGGAGTACTATCGTCGGCTGTCATGTGGGGTTGCGCGCGACCGACCGTCTTCCCTGCCGCCATACCTGCCAGCGGGTTTCCGTGTCGCGCGGACGTTCCCACGGCATCTCCCATGATTACCACCGCGGACGGCACGATCGGCGCTCAGACCGCCCGCCCGGCCGACCATCCGGTGCTCGGTGCGGCTGGCCTGGCCAGCCCGGCCAGCCTGTACCGGCCGCTGACGGTGGCCGACACCGTCGAGATCCTCGCCGACGGCGCGGCGGACCTGCTCGCGGGCGGTACCGACCTGGTCCCCGCGCTGCGGACCGGCCGCCGCCGGCCGCGACGGATCATCGCCCTGCGCCGGGTCCTGGAGCTGCGCACCCGGGGCGCCAGCGCCGACGGGCTCATCATCGGTGCCGGTGTCACCTACCAGGACCTGGCCGGCTGGTCGCTGTCGCCCGGTCTCGCGGCCACCGCGCGGGTCGTCGGATCACCGCAGATACGCAACCTGGGCACGGTCGGCGGAGCGCTCGGCACGGCCGATCCGCGCGGGGATCTGCTGACCTTCCTCAGCGCCGCCGACGCCGAGGTCGTCCTGCGCAGCGTGCACGGCGCGCGGACGGTGACCGTTCCGTCCTATCTGGCCGAGGGGCGTGACCCGACCGAGCTGATCACAGCGGTCCGGCTGCCGCGGCCGTGCGGTCCCCAGGCCTACCTCAAGGTCGGCGCGCGGCAGGCCGCCTCGGCGGCGGTCGTCTCGTGCGCGCTGGTCGTCGACCGGGTGCGGGAGCGGGTCGCGTGCGCGATCGGTGGGGTGGCCGGCCGGCCGGTCCGCCCGGTCGCCGCGGAGGACTTCGTCCGCGCGGGGGTCGACTGGGCGACGGGTACGGCTCCCCCCGACGTGGTCGCGGGCTTCGGCGAGCTTGTCACCGAGGCCGTTCGCGCCGTGGAGGATCCGCTTCCTGACGACCCGCGGGCGTCGGTGGCCTACCGCCGGCACGCCGCCGGAGTGCTGGCGGCGCGCGCCGCCGGACGCTGCCTGTCCGGTCCGTCGCCGGTCCGGTCCGCGGGCGGACGGTGAGCGCGCCCATGAGCGAGCCCGCCTACCGGAACGTCTCGGTTGATGAGGACCCGGCGTGCCCGTCGCACGATGCCGGGCCGCGGGTGTCCTACCAGCTCCACATCGACGGTGGCGTGCGGGAGGTGGCCGGCGCCTGGTTCGGGGAGTCCCTGCTGCGTGTGCTGCGTGACCACCTGGGCGTGCTGTCGGTCAAGGACGCCTGTGAGCAGGGCCGGTGTGGCTCCTGCTCGGTCCTGATGGACGGCCGGCTGGTGACGAGCTGCACGGTTCTTGCCGCGGACGCCGCCGACGCCCAGGTCACGACCGTGGCCGGGCTGGGTGTGGGCGGGCCGGCGCGGGCGGTGCAGGCTGCCTTCCTCGCCCACGGGGCTGTCCAGTGCGGCTTCTGCACGCCAGGATTCGTCGTCGCCGTCACCGACCTGCTGGCCCGGCGTCCCGACGCCGACGAGGACGAGATCCGCGAGTCGCTGGCCGGCAACATCTGCCGGTGCACCGGCTACGGGCGGATCATCGCCGCGATCCGGTCGGTCCAGGAAGCCCGCCGGCGACCGGGAGACACCCGCTGGCGGCCGGGAACAGGCCAGCGGCCGGGAACGGACCAGCGGCAGGGGACAGGCCGGTGACCGGGGACGGGCCAGCGACCGGGAACCCGCCGCCAGCTCGGGACGGGTTGGCGATCGGGAACGGATCCGCGCCCGGAGACCGGCCCGCGGCCCACAACGGGCTGGCCGCCATACACGGGCTGGCTGCCGTACACGGGCTGGCCGCTGTACACGGGCCGGTGGCCGCGCACGGGCCGGCGGGCGGCGCGGAAGATCGGAACGATGATGAACCCGTGTCCGCCCGCTGACCACGTCGACCGGATGGTCACCGACCGGACGCCGTCCGGCGCGGTATCCGTTGATCGAACATCCGCTGGCCAGGCGTCCGTCGACCAGGCGTCCAGCAACCAGGCAGCCAGCGATCAGGGGATGGGGATCGGGGCGTCCGTGCCACGCCCGGACGGGCCGGCCAAGGTCAGTGGTACCTTCCCGTACGCCGGTGATCTTGGTCTGTCGGGGATGCTGCACGCGCGGACGCTGCGCAGCCCCCATCCACGGGCCCGCATCCGCCGGATCACCACCGCCGCGGCCCGCCGGATGCCCGGGGTGGCGGCGGTCGTGACCGCGGCGGACGTGCCGGGCCGGGCCACCTACGGCCTGATCGTCGCCGACCAGCCGGTGTTCGCCGCCGACGTCGTGCGCTATCAGGGCGAACCGGTGGCGGCGGTGGCGGCGGTGGACGCCCGGACCGCCACGGCGGCGCTGGCCGCGATCGAGGTCGACTACGAGCCGCTGCCACCCTGGACCGACCCCGAGCGGATCGTGGCCGCCGCCCGCGGCCCCGGATCGCCGTCTCCCGCCGGATCGCTGTGTGCCGGAGGGCCGCCGTGCCCGGACGGGCTGGCGGGTCCTGGCGCGTTCGAGTTGCTGCATCCCGACGGGAACGTCTTCCGCGAGATCCATCTTCGCCACGGCGACCCGGCGGCCCGCGGCGCGGTCAGCGTCACCGACTCCTACGTCGTGGGCATGCAGGACCAGGCGTTCCTCGGCTGCGAGGCCGCGCTGGCCGTGCCGACGGCCGACGGCGGCGTCGACCTGCGGGTGGCGACGCAGTGGCTGCACTCCGACCGCGAGCAGGTCGCGGCCTGCCTGGGCCTTGCCGAGCACCGGGTGCGGCTGGCCCTCGCCGGTGTCGGCGGGGCCTTCGGCGGACGCGAGGACATCACGCTCCAGATCCACGGCGCGCTGCTCGCGCTGGTCACCGGCAGCCCCGTGCGGATCGCCTACGACCGGGTCGAGTCGTTCCTCGGCCATCCGCACCGGCATCCGGCCCGGATGTGGTTCCGGCACACCGCCTCCCGGGACGGGCTGCTGGTCAGCGTCCAGGCACGTCTGATCCTGGATGGTGGGGCGTACGCGTCGTCGTCCCCGGCGGTGCTGACCAACGCGGTCACGCACGCCGCCGGGCCCTACCGGGTGCCCAACGCGGTGCTGGACGGCTGGGTGGTCCGCACGAACAACCCGCCGTGCGGGGCGATGCGCGGTTTCGGTGTCCCCCAGGTGGCCATCGGGCATGAGGCGCAGATGGACCGGCTAGCCGACGCCCTCGGCATCGACCCGGTGGAGCTGCGCCGGTGCAACGCGCTCGAACCGGGTGACGTGCTGCCCACCGGGCAGGTCGTGCCCGATCCGCTGCCGCTGCGGGAGATGATCGACGTGCTCGCGGCCCGGCCGCTGCCACCGCCGGTCTCCGCGCGGACGCCGGTGACGTCGCTGCCCGGCGGGCGCCTTGCCGCGGCCGACCCGGCCCGCGTCCGCCGTGGGGTCGGCTATGCGGTGGCGTACAAGAACCTGCTGTTCTCCGAGGGGTTCGACGACTACGCCACCGCCCGGGTGCGCCTGGAGACCGGGCCGGACGGCACGCCCCGGGCTGTCGTGCACAGCGCGTGCGCCGAGGTCGGCCAGGGCTTCGTGACGATCGCCGGGCAGATCGTCCGCACCGAGCTCGGCGTGGACGAGGTGGTGCTCGCCCCGGCGGACACCACCGCCGGCAGCGCCGGGTCGACCAGCGCGTCCCGCCAGACGTGGATGAGCGGCGGTGCCGTGCGCGCCGCCGCGGCCACGGTCGCCGACCGGCTGCTGGCCCGGGTGGCCCGCCGGCTCGGTCTGCCCGACGACGTCGCCGCGGTGCCGCGGCGACTGCTGACGCTGGCCGGCGGTGAGATTGTCGCCGGCGAGGCCGGGGTGCGCATGACGCTCGCGGACGCGCTCGCCGACGGGCCGGTCGAGGCGGTGGAGGTCTTCCGCCACCGGCGCACCCAGCCGCTGGACGCCGACGGCCAGGGCGACGTGCACGTGGCGTTCGCCGCGGCGGCGCACCGCGCGGTCGTCGACGTCGACGTCGACCTGGGGCTGGTGCGGGTGGTGTCGATGGCGCTGGTCCAGGATGTCGGCACGGTGCTCAACCCGCTGTCGCTGCGCGGGCAGGTCGAGGGCGGCACGGCGCAGGGGCTCGGGCTCGCGCTCATGGAGGAGCTGGTGGTGCGGGACGGGGTGGTGCGCAACCCGACGTTCCACGACTACGTGCTGCCGAGCTCGGCCGACGTCCCGGAGCTGGACTTCGTCGCGTTGAGCCATCCGCAGCCGGGGGCGCCCTACGGGGTGAAGGGGGTGGGCGAGGCGCCCACCTGTTCGGCGACGCCGGCCGTGGTGGCGGCGGTGCGCGACGCGGTCGGCCGGGACCTGCGCCGGGTGCCGATCCGCCCGCAGGACCTGCTGGGCCTCGACGATCACGAATCTGACGATCCTGAAGATGTCGGTGGTGGCCAATGATCGGGCCGGTCGGGCCGGTCGAGCTGCCGGAACGTCCGGTCGTGCTGTGCTCGTCACGGGTCGTCACCCCGGACGGTGTCCGGCCGGCCGCCGTGCACATCAGGGACGGGCGGATCACCGCCGTCACGCGGCCGGAGGCGGTGCGCGCCACCCCGGGCGTCACCGATCTCGGTGATCTCGCGCTGCTGCCCGGGGCGGTCGACACCCACGTCCACGTCAACGAGCCGGGCCGGACCGAGTGGGAGGGCTTCGCCACCGCCACCCGGGCCGCCGCCGCCGGCGGGGTCACCACGATCATCGACATGCCGCTCAACGCGATCCCGCCGACGACGTCGCTGGCCGCGCTGACCGTGAAGCGGGCCGCCGCGGCCGGCCAGTCATGGGTCGACGTCGGCTTCTGGGGCGGGATCATCGGCGCCGACACGCGCAACCTCGCCGACCTCTCGGCCCTGCACGACGCCGGGGTGTTCGGCTTCAAGGCGTTCCTCGCGCCGTCCGGGGTGGACGAGTTCCCACACGTCGGGATGGACGTGCTCGCCGCCGCCACCGCCCACACCGCCCGGCTCGGCGCGCTGACCGTCGTCCACGCCGAGTCGCCGGCCGTCCTGGACGCGGCGCCGCCTGCCGCCGGCCGGCGGTACGCGCGCTGGCTGGCCGCGCGCCCGCCGGCGGCCGAGACCGAGGCGGTCGCCGGGCTCGCCGCGCTGTCCGCGGCCACCGGCGCCCGCCTGCACGTCCTGCACCTGTCCGCGGCGGCGGCGCTGGACGACGTGCTGACCGCCCGCGACGCCGGAGTCGCGCTGACCGCCGAGACCTGCCCGCACTATCTGACATTCACCGCCGAGGAGGTTCCCGATGGTGCGACTGTGTACAAGTGTGCACCTCCGATCCGGGGGGAGGACAACCGGGAGCGGCTGTGGCAGGGGCTCGCCGCGGGCCTGTTCACCGCGGTGGTGACCGACCACTCGCCGTCCATACCGGAGCTGAAGGCCGTCGACTCCGGCGACTTCGGGCCGGCGTGGGGCGGGATCGCCTCGGTGCAGCTCGGCCTGGCCGCGGTGTGGACGCAGGCCCGCCGCCGCGGCCACGACCTGGCCGACGTGGCCCGCTGGATGTGCACCGGCCCGGCCGACCTGGTCGGGCTGACGCACAAGGGGCGTATCAGCCCGGGGGCGGACGCCGACCTCGCCGTGATCGATCCCGAGGGGTCCTTCGTCGTCGACCCGGCCCGGCTCGCCCACCGCCATCCGCTGACCCCCTACGCGGGCCGGACGCTGGACGGTGTCGTGCGTGCCACCTACCTGCGCGGCAGGCGGGCCGACGGCGACCGGCCGCCGCACGGCAGGTTGCTGTCGCGATGACACCGGCATCCGACCGGGCACCTGATCGTTCAGGCCGTCCGGTTTCGGCGCGTCCGGGTTCCACCCGGGCGTCCGGGTGCCACCCGAACGTCCGAGTTTCCAACGGTGGACGTCCGCCCGCACGGTCGCGGGCGTCCACCGGAGAAAGTCCGCAGAGAATCCGTAGAGAAGAGGATCCGTGGGCGACGCTCCCGATCTGACGAATCTTGTCGACCTTGCCGCGGCCCGGTTCGGCGGGTCGGTGGTGGCCGTCAACGACGAGTTCTTCGCACTCGCCGAACGGATGCTGCTGCCCGAGCCGCCGATCGCCCGGCCAGGGGTGTTCACCGAGCGGGGCGCGTGGACGGACGGCTGGGAGACCCGCCGCCGCCGTGACCTGTACGGCTCGGACTGGGCGATCATCCGGCTCGGCGCGCCCGGCGTGGTGCGCGCGGTGACCGTCGACACCTCCCACTTCACCGGGAACGCCCCGGAGTCGGTGGAGATCCACGGCGCCACCCTCGGTGGCTACCCGTCCGCGGCCGAGGTCGCCGAGGCATCGGTCAGCTGGGTGGCTCTGGTGCCCCGGACACCGGTCCAGGCCGACGCGGTCAACGTCCTGCCGGTCGTGCGGGCCGGCCACACCCGCGTCACGCACCTGCGGCTGACCATCCACCCGGACGGCGGGGTGGCGAGGCTGCGCGTGCACGGCACGGTGATCCCCGACCCGAGGCTGCTCGACCGCGTCACCTCCGACCTGGCCGCGGCCTATCTCGGCGGGGTGGTCATCGCGTGCAGCGACATGYACTACGGCGACCGGCACAACCTCAACGCCTCCGGCGAGGCCCGGGTGATGGGAGAGGGCTGGGAGACCCGCCGCCGCCGCGGCGTGGGCCACGAGTGGGCCGTGGTGCGGCTGGCCACCGCCGGCCAGGTGATCCGGGCGGAGGTCGACACCCGGCACTTCCACGGCAACGCACCCCGGTCGGTGGCCCTGTGGGCGGCGTCCGCCTCCGAACTGTTCGGCAACGACGAGGTCTCGTCGATCGAGAAGATCGCCCGCTGGTACCCGCTGCTGCCGCAGGTGCGGGTGCAGCCCAACACCCGGCACCTGTTCGACCTGGAAGTCCCGGTGGAGGCCACCCACGTGCGGCTGGAGGCGTTCCCCGACGGCGGGCTGGCCCGGCTGCGCCTCATCGGCACCCCGACCCAGACCGGACGCCAGCAGCTGGCGATGCGCTGGTTCAACGCGCTGTCCCCGGGGGCGGCCCACGCCGAGCTGCTGGGCTGCTGCGGCTCGGAGGACTGGGCCGCCGCGGTCGGCGACGGCCGGCCGTACCCGACGCTGGCCGCGCTGCTCGACGCGGCCAGTAAGCACTGGTGGCAGCTCACCGAGGCGGACTGGCTGGAGGCGTTCACCGCGCACCCCCGCATCGGGGAACGCGGCGCCCCGCTGCCCGCGCCGACCACGTCCACCCGGGCCACCCTGGCCGGGATGGACGCCCCGCGCCGGGAACAGGCCGCCCTGGACAACGCGAGCCTGGACCTCAAGGCGGCGCTGGTCGCAGGCAACCAGGAGTACGAGGACCGGTTCGGCTACATCTTCCTGGTGCGTGCCGCCGGCCGCAGCGCCGAGGAGATGCTGGGGCTGTTGCGGGAACGGCTGGGCAACGACCCGGCCACCGAGCTGCGGGTCGCGGCCGGCCAGCAGGCCGAGATCACCGAGCTGAGGCTGCGACGGCTGATCAGCGGCCCGTGACCGGCCGTCCGTGACCATCGGCTCGGACGCCGGCTGCCCGGACGCCGCGTCCGCCGCGGTGCACGCGGATGCCCGGCTGGCCGCACGTCCGAGCCGGGCGCGTGCCTGGGCCGGCCGCGCCACCCGCCGGTACCGCGTTCGGATGAGCGTGGTCGCTGACAGTGGGCCGGGCATGATGCGGGAGTGACTGTTTCCACACATGTGCTCGACACCGCCGCCGGGGAGCCGGCCGAAGGCATCCCGGTCCAGCTCGAACGAATAATCGTAGGCTTCGACGGCGACGTGCGCGGCTGGCGGCCAGTGACGTCCGCTGTGACCGACAGTGACGGGCGGGTTCGGGATCTGCCGGTTGAGGGGCCGGGGGCGTGGCGCCTGGTGTTCGACACCACGTCCCGTTCGACGTTCTTCCCGGAGGTCGTCATCACCTTCGTCGTGACCGACCCCGGGCAGCACCACCACGTCCCCCTGCTGCTGTCCCCCTACGGCTTCTCCGCCTACCGCGGCACCTGAGGCGTTCTATGTCAAAGTTGTTTGACTACTAAGAGTAGTTAATAAATTGAGCATAAACGAGCATTACGAGTTGAGCACCGCGTGTGCGGGCAGACCGCGGGGCGGACGATGTGATCGGATGTTCGTGATCGGATGCGCTCATCCAGATGGTCGGTGGGTTCCCGGTGGGGGCAGGGCGGCAGCGATGATCGTCCCGCGGGTCAGGTCGGTTGCGGCCAGGTCGGCGTCGTCGAGGAGGCCCACGTCCAGTGCCCGTCGGAGATGACCGGCCAACGCGCGGGCGGTCGCGGGCTCGTCGGCGACCGGGCCGGCCRGGCCGTCCGCGGGCGCGGTGCCGGTGCCGGTGCCGGTCCAGCGTGACAGCCGGGCCAGCGCGCCGGGCAGGCCGGTGAGCAGGCAGGACGCCACGGTCGCGTGCCGGGAGACCAGTTGCGCCGGGTGCAGGTCCCAGCCCTGGTAGAGCCCGCGCCGCCAGGCCCGGCGGATCAGCTCAGCGTGCCGCCGCCAGGCCGCGTGGACCGCGGCGCGGTCACCGACCGGCAGCAGGTTGCACGACCCGTCCGCCACCCGTACCCCGGTCCCGGCCGCCGCGAGCTGCATGAACGCGGTGGCGAACTCCACCGACGGATGGTCACTGGCCTGGTGCTCGGCGCTGATCCCCAGCGCCGCCGAGTAGTCGTAGGTGCCCACGTGCAGGCCGGTGAGGCGAGGCCGGCCCGCTGCCACGACCGCCGGCAGCGCCAGCACCGCCGCCGGGGTCTCGACCTGCACCTCCAGTGGTACGGGGGCGAGCCCGAGGCGCCCTTCCAGCTCCGCGAGGACGGCGCCGAACACGCTCACCTGCTGTGGCGCGCTCACCTTCGGCAGGGTGATCACCAGCCCGGGCGGCGCGGCGGCGCTGCCACCCGCGGCGAGCGCGGTCAGGAAAAGATCCAGGCTGCGCAGCCCACGGTCCCGTACGGCCGCGTCCAGCGACTTCGGCCGCAGCCCGTAGGACGCCGGGAGCCGGCCCGCGGCGGCGGCCGCGCGCAGCGCCTCGGCTGCGGCGACGGCGTGGGCGTCCTCCTCGGCGTCGGCGCGGATACCGTACCCGTCCTCGAGATCCACCCGGAGGTCGGCGACCGGCGAGCCGGCGAGCACCCGGCGGACATGGGCGTGGACCCGCCCGGCCAGGGCCGCCGGGACGCCGGTCGTCGTAGCCAGGTCGGATGGTTCGCCGGCGTGCGCGTCGAAGGCGGCCCGGGCGGCGGCGGCCCAGTCGTCGACGACGGTCGCGGTCACCTGGTCGGCCGGCACGTAGCAGGTGTGCACCGGCTGGGAGGTGCCCGGATCCCCGGGGAAGCGGGCGGCCAGTTCGGCGTCCAGCCCGGCGAGCGGCGCGGTCAGAGCAGCGATCACATCCTCCGGCAGCGTCGGCATGCCCCCAGTCTCACCCCGGCCAGCGCCGCTGCGGAGGGCCGACGGCGTACCTGGGCGGCGACGTTTCGACCAGTACGGTGAGGGAGTGGGCGCGGGCGAAGACGGGAATGGGAGCGGTCGCTTACCGTCCCGACGGGTGTGGTCCGCGCGCGCGTGGTGGTGCCGTCCGAGGAATGGGCGCCGGCCGGGGGATGTCGGTCTGGTCGGTCAGGACCCGGACGTCCGCTTCAGTCTCGCCAACGAACGGACGTTCCTCGCGTGGATCCGCACGTCGCTCGCCCTGCTCGCGGGCGGCGTGGCGGTGGTCCAGGTCGTGCCCGAGTTCAGCGTCTCCGGTGCCCGGCATGTTCTGGGCGTACCGCTGATCGTGCTCGGCACTACCGTTGCCGCGACCAGCTACCGACGATGGGTGATCGTCGAACGGGCGATGCGGGAGCGGCGGTCGTTGCCGGTTTCGGGACTGCCCAGGCTGCTCGCTGCCGGCGTGGCACTGGTGAGCGCGACTGCGCTGATCTTTGTGCTGGTCGCCAGCCGAGGGGCACGGTGAGCCCTGCCGACGGCAGCGCCGCCCCGGGCGGCCCCAGGGCCTGCGGCGATCGGCCGATGGTGCCGGACCGTGCCGCGGGGGAGACACAGCCGGAGCGGACCTACCTGGCCTGGCAGCGCACCGGGTTCGCGTTCGTCGGCCTGGGGGCGTTGCTCCTGCACGTCTCCTGCGGCCACGGGAATCGTCCGCTGGGATGGGCCGCTGGCGCGTGGGCGCTCGGCGCTGGAGCGGCGGCGTGGCTGATCGGATCGAGACGCCACCACCGGGGCATGGCCGATGCGGGCAGCCGCCGGGCGAGCCCGGCCGGAGCGCTCCGATGCGTGGCGCTGGCGGCTGTCGTGTCCGGTCTGGCTGCCCTCGCGCTCGTGCTGAGCTGAACCCCGGTCGCGGACGGGAGCCACCGACCTGGCGGGTGACGGCCTGCCGGTGGTCGTTGTCCTCCTCGCGTGACGCGTGGCTGTTGTTGGGTGATGCAGTGGACGCCGCCGTAGGCGAAAATGACCGACGGTGACGACGGACTCGGCTACAACACGGCTGTCGCCGTCGCGCCAGACGGCGCGCTGTTGGCGCGCACCCGCAAGCTGCACATTCCGGTTACGGCCGGCTACTACGAGGACCGTTACTTCCGTGGGGGACCCGCCGGGCCGGCGGCCTATCCGGTCCTCGGCCTGGGAACGGCCCGGTTCGGCTTCCCCACCTGCTGGGACCAGTGGTTTCCGGAGCTGGCCCGCGCCTATTCTCTCGCCGGTGCCGACGTCCTGGTGTATCCCACGGCCATCGGCTCCGAACCGAACCAGCCGGGATTCGACACGCGGCCGCTGTGGCAGCAGGTCATCGTCGGAAACGGCATCGCCAACGGCACCTTCATGGTGGCGGTCAACCGGATCGGCTCGGAAGGCACGCTGACCTTCTACGGCAGTTCGTTCATCTCGGATCCCTACGGCCGAGTTCTCGTGCAGGCTCCCCGCGACGAACCCGCCGTGCTCGTCGCCGACCTCGACCTCGACCAGAGACGTGACTGGCTCGACCTGTTCCCGTTCCTCACCACGCGCCGCCCGGACGCCTACACACCACTGGCCGAGCCCGCCACCCCCCGATAGCACCTGTTCGGCTCCACCCCGGAGCGATGTTTTCGATCTTCCCGCTGAAGAGCAAGGCCCGGCGACGACGGCGAATGGCACGGCCGTCGACCGTCGGCCGCCGTGAATCGCTGGACGCGGGAGCTACCATCAGGCGGAGCACCGGTGAATACGGAACGTGTGCGTATGCGCTGGCAAAACTTGTACTGATAGCCCCGCAGAACATGTACTCATGGGCCCACAGACTGCGCAGTATCGCTATATGCCCACGTCAGGACGCCTGTCTGAACAAGATTCTTCCTGTATTCTCCAGTCCGACGGTTGACTACTATCTGTAGCTATTTGAGGTATCCGGTGGGGCCTGTGACATGCTGCTCGAGATCGCGGGCGTCAGTGTCTACCGGCATCCGCGGTCCGCCGAGATCCTCGACGAACATGACCGTGTTCTACCCCCAGGTTTTGTCCGCGTGCGCTCGGCCCGAGCCGGGCGGCCAAGGCGCTACTGGCCCTTGATCCGACGCACCCGCTGATTGCCAGTGTCGGTGATGTAGAGGGTGCCGGTGCTGTCGACTGCCACCCCGAACGGAGACCCGAACGGAGAGCCGAGTTGGGCTTGGGTGGCTGGTCCGCCGTCTCCGGAGAACCCGGCAACGCCGGTGCCGGCCACTGTCGTGATCAACAGGGAGTCGGATCCGGTTCGCGGCGAGGAGTCGGATCCGGTCCGCAGAACAGCGGTCGTGACGGCGGTGGCAAGCAGCACCATCAGGACGACACCGAGGGCCAGCGGCCGGCGCCTGCGGGGTGGCTGCGGGGTAGCCGTGGGGCGTGGCCCCGCTGGCCCGGTCAGCGCTTCCAGCGGCCCGGCGGGGCCGGTTCCTATCGTGAGCGAGGCCACCAGGGATGGGAGGCGCCGGCGGGCGAGGCAGCGGAACCGCCGGTCGCGGGCTCTTTGTCTCCGCACCGGACAGCACCCGGGCGGTCGGCCGGGATTGGTCGATCGGCGGCGGAAGTGGCTGGTCCGGGAGGCGGGTCGCCGCGTCGCGGATCGCGTCATCGACCCGCAGGATCAGGTTGCTGCGTTTGAGCCAGCCGGGTTTGAATGCCTTTGCGGCGGCCTCGGCGAGGTCGACGGCGAACTCGTGCGCCGACTGATGTCGCGCCTGGATGTCGTCTTCCAGCGCCCGCATGACGACATCCGCCAACGCCTTGTGCACGCCCGTGAGCGGCCCGACCCGCGGGCGTTCGGGCAGCCGGCCGGCGAACAGCCAGTACAGGACCAGCCCGAGGGAATACAGATCCGTACCCGGGCCGAGCGCGGCGAAGTTGCGCTGTTCCGGCGCCATCCAGAACGGCGTCCCGGTCCTACCGAAAGCGGCGGTGTGTTCCAGCAGCTTCGCGATCCCGAAATCGACAATCTTGAGGGTRCCGTCGTCCGCGAGCAGCAGGTTCGCCGGTTTGATGTCACGGTGCAGCATGTGCTTGCCGTGCACATACGCCAACGCGTCCGCGGCCGCCAGCCCGATCCCGCACACCGTCTCCGGCGGAAGAGGACCGTGGACCTTGTCCAGGGCCTTGCCGGAAACAAACTCCATGAACAGCAGGAAGAGGCCGTCGACGTCAAAGGCGTCGAAAATGTTGACCAGGTGCGGATGGTTGAGCTGTGCCAGGACCTTCGCTTCATCGCCGGCGCGCCGATGCCCGTCCGGGCCCTCCAGCGTCACCRCCTTGACCGCGACGAAGCGGTCCAGTCGGCGGTCCAGCACTTTGAACACGTCACCGAACCCGCCACCGCCAAGCCTGTCGTGCAGTTCGTAACGGTCGGGTAACACCCGCTGCACCCGCTGCACGCGGTCACGGTCCACCGGCACGGCCCGCTGCTCCCCTCGCGGCCACGGGAATCCCCGAGGGCGCAGGCCGCCGTCATCCCCCGAATGCGGTAACTGTAGCCAACCGGCCTCTACCCGTGGATTCCAGGACAGCCACCTCGACTCGGCCGTCCAGCCACACGCACGTCCGTGGAAGTGCTCGCTGGATCTCCTGCCGCCTTCTCGGTCGCTCTGCCCGAGCGTCTCGCCGGATGCCGCCGCCCCCCGCCACGTCATGGCCGACACCGAAGCTCGTCATGCTAGCTAACGTGACGTTCGGTGAGGGGTGCCGAGCTTGCGGAGATCGTCGACAGCCTTCGCGCCATCGGTGCGGACATCGCGGATGTAGAGGTGAAGAAGGCACAGGGCGGGCTGCTGAAGTCGCTGCGTGCGACTCCTCTCGGCGCCCAGGCGGCAAGCGGCGCGGTCAGAGCGGCGGTCACATCCTCCGACAGTGTCGDCATGCCTCCAGTTTTCACCCCGGCCCGCTCCCCGCCCACTGCGGGAGCTGCTGTCGAGTGGGGCGCCAGCGGGTGCGGGACGTGTGCGGATGTGCTGGCAGAACTTGTACTGGAAGCCCCGCGGAATATGTACTGATGTGCCCGCAATTTATGTACTGATGGGCCCGCAGACTGTGTAGTGTCGCTGTATGCCAACGTCAAGGTATGTCCCACGGATCGCCGACGGGCGCCTGGCAGGCCTTCTCGCCGAGCTGCCCGCTGTCATGGTCACCGGCCCGCGCGCGGCAGGGAAGACGACGTCCGCCCGGCGAGTCGCCGGAGACATCCTGCGGCTGGACGACCCCGCGGTCGCCGCGGCGGTCGCCGCGGATCCGGACGTGGCGCTGCGCCGCGCCCATGAGCCTGTCCTCCTTGACGAGTGGCAGGAGGTGCCGGCGGTCCTGGGCGCGGTCAAGCGGGCGGTCGATGACGACCCTCGTCCCGGCCGGTTCCTTCTCACAGGTAGCGTCGAAGCCGACTTCACCACGCGCCAGTGGCCCGGRACGGGCCGTGTCGTCCGGCTGGTGCTGCACGGGCTCACCGAACGGGAGATCACCCGCTCCATCGATCAGCCGGGCCTGCTCGATCTGCTGCTGAGCCCGGACATCTCGCGCCTGAGCATCGCCGGCACACCCCCGAGCCTGGACGACTACGTCGACCTCGCGCTGAGGAGTGGCTTCCCCGAAGCCGCGCTGAACCTGAGCGCACCCGCGCGGCTCGCCTGGCTGGACGCCTACGTCGATCATGTCGTCACCCGGGACGTACTCGCGGCGGGGGAACAGCGTGATCCCGTCCGGCTACGTCGTTACCTCGAAGTTCTCGGACTCTCGACAGCAGGGCTCCCCAGCGAGGGCACGCTTTACCAGGCCGCCGACATCAACCAGCGGACCGCGGACGCCTATGACCGGATTCTGACCGCCCTCTACCTGATCGATCTCGTTCCGGCGTGGTCGACGAACCGTCTGAACAGACTGACCAAACGGGCAAAGCGGTACCTGACCGATCCCGCGTTCGCGCTCGCCGCCGCCCKGGTGGACGAGCGGAGTGTTCTGCGTGACGGAGATCTGCTCGGCAGGATGCTCGACACCTTCGTCGTCGCTCAGCTGCGACCGGAGGTGGCCCTTCTCCACCCACGTGCCCGGCTGCACCACCTCCGCTCCCGTGACGGTCAGGAGGTCGATGTCGTCATAGACCTCGGAGGAGGCCAGGTGATCGCGATTGAGATCAAGGCATCCTCGGCGCCGACGGTTCGGGACGCCCGCCACCTCGTGTGGTTCCGTGACCATCTCGGCCAGGGCTTCCGCGCGGGAGTCGTGTTCCACACCGGTCCGATGCCTTTCGAACTCGGCGACCGGATCTGGGCGCTGCCCATCTGTGCCCTGTGGGCGGCCCAAGCGGAATAGCCGGCCCGGCGCCGGCGTGCTCGTGGCCGTGCCCGTGGCCGTGGCCGTGGCCGCGATGTGTTCCGGAAGTCGGATCGTGAACTGATCGGCCGCTCCCGGCGATGCCGCTGAACGTATGGTGGTGAGCGTTCACCTGCCAGGCGGACCTGGGTTTCAATGTCATGGCTCCGCTCATCGGCATCCTTTCTCGGCCGGGAATCCGTGCGGTCGTCCGGGATTTTTGGCGGACGTGTGYCGAGGATGAGTCGAGATGACATGCCCGTCAGGCATCCGGGTGGACCGCTCCGGGGTTCGCTCGGTATGTGGTCAGTTGTACGCTCTGGACCGATGGGCCCAAACCCTGCCCACGCCCTGCCATCACGGATTTTGCTGCCACGGATCCTGGTATCGCAGATCTTGGTATCGCGGGTGCGGCCGGGTTGACCGGTTCGTTCTCCGCGCTTCGTCGGATGGATATGCGCA
The DNA here is from genome assembly GCF_001983005.1 of Protofrankia sp. BMG5.30. Classification (NCBI taxonomy): domain Bacteria; kingdom Bacillati; phylum Actinomycetota; class Actinomycetes; order Frankiales; family Frankiaceae; genus Protofrankia; species Protofrankia sp. BMG5.30. The sequence goes on from NZ_MOME01000024.1 coordinate 23,444, forward strand.
TGTGCCCTGGTGAGATGGTGTCGGCGATCGGCACGGCCGTTCCATGGCGCGTTTCACGCCTGTCCGGCAGCAAACGGCGGGCTGTCCGATGAGCGAGCGAGTGGCCATCTCCCGAAGCCGGGAGGAACCGGTCCGGCGGCTGCTGACGGAGTGCCTGGACCGCTCCGGCGAGGCGCGGAACCGTGACCTGCCGATTGTCCTGCTGCTCGGGCCCCSGGGCATTGGCCGCAGCGCCGTGCTCGACGAGATCGAACGATGGTGCGCGGCTGTGCCGCACGTCCGGCTGAATCTGGGCGGGACGGGACGGCGGCCGGCGCCGGGGCGCGATGTTTCCCCGGCCCGCGAGATTCTGGTCCGGACCGCTTTCGGCCTTGCCGGGAAGGTGCCCGGTTATCGGCGTATCACTTTCGACCGGCTCTACACCTGCCTGCTTGTCCTCGGCAGCGAGCTGGAGCTGAACGATCGTATCCAGACCCTGCACCAGATCACCAGGCTGCTGCGCGACCGGACCTGGGCGGAGCGCAACCGCGACGACATCATCAGGATCGTCAGCCCGGTGCTCGCCTCGTCGGAACTGCCGGATGTGGCGTCCGCCGCGGTGACCGTCCTCGCCTCCATGCAGTGGCGGGCCCGGCTGGGCGGCCGGCGGACCTGGCCCTTTCAACGGGCGGAGCGCTCGCGGCGGACCGCCGAGCCGATCAGCCCGGACGCCCTGGCCGACCTGGTCGCGCTCCGGGACGCCGACGACGAATCGCGCCAGGAGGTGGAACGGCTGCTGGTGAAAATGTTTCTCGCCGATCTGTACGACGCTTTCACCGCCGGCCGGCGGGCCGGCAGCGACCTGTTCAACTGCGTTCTGCTGCTGGACAACGTCCACCATTCCCCCGGCGGCCGGGAGTTCCTTCACCTGCTCGTGGAAGAACGCCATCAACGGGCTTCGGATGGCGCCGGCACCTGCGACCCGCTGGTCGTGATCGTGACCAGCCGGGGGTGGAACCCGGTCCGCGACGGCACCTCGGGGAGCCGGATACGCCCGCTCGACGCGGCGGGTTACGCGAACTGGGCCCGTGGCCGGCGCGCGGACGCGCACGAAGCGGGTTCATGGTGGTATCCGGTGGAGTTACCCGACCTCACGGCGAACGACGTCAGCCTGCTGGTCAGACGCGCCGACCTGCCCGACCGGTGGCGCCGGCTGGCAACGGACCTGCACCGCGTCACCGACGGTCATCCGGGAACGGTCAGCCATGTGCTGCGAGGGTTACGGATCGTCGCCCGCCGTCGTCCACCGGAACCGGCGGAGGAGAACAGCCGCTGYCTGCTGGAGATCGAAAGCGGGGAGCGCAGGCCCGGCGCCGCGCGCCGCACGCTCGGCGGGGATGCTCTGGACCACTGGCTCGCCCCTTTCACGGAGCTTCAGCGGAAGATGCTGGTCACCTGTGCCGCGCCACAGGGTATCGAGCCCAGTTCGATACATGCGGCGCTGGGCCGGACATCCGATATCCAGCATCGGCAGGCTCTGTTACAGAATCTTCAGGAGAACATGTGCACGCGGGAGACCGCCGGCAGGCCGGTGCTCCGCCCGGTGCTGCGGCGCCTGTTGTTGCAGGACCTGCGCGCCCGTCCCGATGACGACCGGGACAGTTGGCGGAATGTCCACCATCGGATGCGGGACCATTACCGGCAGCCCCGACCGGGCGGCGGCCCGGGACATGTGACGGCGACGCTTTACCACGGACTTGCCACTAACGAGCTGACCCCGGTTGTGGAGCATGTACGGGCCGGCCTGGCGGCGATATCGCCCGAAGGGCGGTGGGACGGCCACCGATGGTGGAGAGAGCTGGCCGGGATCACCCGGGCGCCGATGTCGCCGACGGCCGTGGCCGCTCTGGCCACGTCCGATCCCATGGAGGAACTGGGGCCGTGGTGGCGCGGGGGACCGGACGTCCATGTCGCTCGTCTCGTACTGGCCCGTTGGCTGGCCACCGAGCCGTCCGCCCACGAGTCCGTACTTCACGAAGCCCAGATTCCGGGCGCTCTCAACGCGCTGGCCGCGGTTCCGGAATACGAGCATGCCTACAATTTCCTGCTGAACCTGGCGTGGCGGTATCAGCGCGGTGAACGACCGGCCGACCGCACTGACCTGGAGGTGTGATCCGCGACCATGCCCGACAACAGCCAACCCCGTTGGAGGAGGCCCTTCCAGGGCCACGAGCCGGAGCCCGGTGTCATCACTCCGTCCGTGCTCAGGACGCGCAGGCGCCGCAGGATCACCCTGCTGGGGAGCGTTCTGGTGGTTTTGCTCGGGGTACTCGCCTTCGTTTTCGTACCGCCGGTGCTGTCGGACGACTGTGCCGAGGGCGTGGTACGCAGCGACGGCGAGTGCGTCGGAGTCACCGACGGCAGTCACATCTTCGCGCCGGATCTTGCCGATGTCGAAAAACTGATCGAGACCGAGAATGACGATGTCACGAAGCGGGGCAGCCGGCAGAGCGTGTCCATCGCCTACGTCTTCCCGCTGCGGACCGGTGAGACGAATATTTCCGTCACGCAGCCGATCCGACGTGACCTGGAAGGGGCGTTCATCGCCCAGTACAGCGCCAACCACGACACCGCGAGCGAACGGCCGCTGATCCGGTTGCTGCTGGCCAACACAGGTGCCGACGGTCACAAGTGGCAACCGGTTGTCGATGCTCTCAGCAAACGAGTCGCGGGAAAGGATCATCTGGTGGCGACAGTCGGCTTCGGGCCGAGCTTGGACACCACTCGAGACGCGATCCGCTGGCTTGAAGGGAARGGCATTCCGCGGATCAGCGCCACCATGACAGCGGACGATCTCACGGAGATCCCGACGCTGCGGCGGATCGCACCCCTCAACCATGCCGAGGTGACGGCGGTCATCGGTCATGCGCGGAAGGCGAGTGGCCGGGCTCTGCTGGTACAGGACATGAAGGCCATCGACCCCTACCCCCGGACGCTCGGCGACACCTTCAGAGACAGGTATCCGGACTCGGCCAACCATCTTGTCGGCCAGGTCGAGCAATACAATTCGGACCTGGGCGCGGTGGCCACAACATTCACTCAGATGCTACCGAACATCTGCAGCGGACATCCTGGTGTCATCTATTTCGCGGGCCGCTCGGATCAGCTCAAGGACTTCCTCAAGGTACTGGCCAGGCGTAACTGCGGGAGTGATCACATCACGGTACTGACCGGCGACGACGCCACTGGCCTTGATGGTGAAAGTTCGCTCGACCAGGCGCTGGCCGCGWACATCAGTGTCATGTTCACCGCGCTTGCACATCCCGGCGCTTGGGCACTTCCGGATACCGGCTCCTTTTTTAACCGGACCACGGTGGCCCGTTTTCGGGATCCCGCTGGGATCTTCCGTCGGAATTTCCCCAACGAGTCGCTGGACGACGGTGAGATAATAATGTCGCATGACGCCGTCCTGGTGGCTGTCACCGCGATCAGGAATGCGGCCAGCCCTGAACGTCCGCAGGTCACCTCGAAGGAGGTCGAGCAGGCCCTGAACCGTCTGCACGGCGAGCAGAAGGTTGCCGGGGCCAGCGGCTACCTCTCCTTCGACAACACCGGAAGCCCGACCGGAAAGCCGATACCGTTGGTCGAGCTCACCCCGGGCGGGGTGCTGGCCTTCCGGGGGCTGCTGCCGCCGGCGGCCTGACGGCACGCCGTGAACCTGGACCGCCCGAACGGCCAGGGGCGCAACCACCCGTTCGGCACAGCCACCCGTTCGACAGCGGAATCACCTGCCGGCGGGACGGCGTCAGGTGCCATTGCGGGTGTCCATAGTGCCGGTGTGTCCGACCACCGTCCCGGCCCGGTCGATGGCGATTACTTCGACCTGTGCGGATGCCCCGCGCAGCACGTCGAGCGCGGTGCGGCGGGCGTCCGCCGCGATGAGGTCACCGAGTGGGACGCCGGCGGCCAGGCAGACCCGCAGCGCGCCCAGCGCGGTGCTCGCCGCCTCGACGCGCCCGGCGAGTTCCGCGTCGCCGCCGGCGGCGCGGGCCAGCGCCGCGAGGGCGGCCAGGTCGACCTGGGAGCGTCCGGAGTGCAGGTCGAGATGGCCGGCGGCGAGCTTGGCGAGCTTGCCGACACCGCCGACGATGGTCAGATGCGGGATCGGGTGGCGGCGCAGGTACTTCAGCACGGCGCCGGCGAAGTCGCCCATGTCGAGCAGCGCGTCGTCGGGCAGGCCGTGCAGCCGGCGGGCCACCTCCTCGGAGGTGCTGCCGGTGCAGGCCGCGACATGCCGGTGGCCGGCGGCGCGGGCCACGTCGATGCCGCGCCGGATGCTGTCGATCCACGCCGAGCAGGAGTAGGGCACGACGATGCCGGTGGTGCCGAGGATCGACAGGCCGCCGATGATGCCCAGCCGCGGGTTCCAGGTGTGCCGCGCGATCTCGGCCCCGTTGTCGACCCCGATCGTGATCTCCACGTCGACGGCCGCGTTCACGGCGCCGTCCGCGTCACCGCCGACGGTGCCGGTGTGGCCTGCGGCGTCGATGCGGGTGGTGTGGCCGGCGGCACCGGTGTGGGCGGTATGGCCGGTGTGGGCGGCGGCGACCGCTGCCATCGCGGCGCGCATCATCCGTCGCGGCACCGGGTTGATGGCCGGCTCGCCGACGGCCAGCGGCAGGCCGGGCCGGGTGACCGTGCCGACTCCCGGGCCGGCGCGGAACACCACCCCGGCCCGGGGCGCGGCCAGCCGGACACGGGCGTGCACGAGTGCGCCGTGGGTGACGTCCGGGTCGTCACCGGCGTCCTTGACGACGGCGGCGGTGGCGGCGCCGGGGGTCAGCTCCTCCCGGGCCAGGGCGAAGGCCGGGCGCTGACCACCCGGCAGGGTGATCGTCACCGGGTCGGGGAACTCGCCGGTGAGCAGCGCGGTGTAGGCGGCGGTGGCCGCGGCCGTGGCGCAGGCGCCGGTCGTCCAGCCGTAGCGCAGCTCGCCGGCCTGGCGGCTCCCACGGCGCCCGGCGGGCTCCGTCCCGCTCATAGCCGTCCCGCTCGTAGCCGTTCCGCCAGGCCTGGCCGTCTTACCAGGTCAGGACGGGCGGGACGGCGATGAGCTGGCGGGTGCTGGTGCTCGGCGGCACCGCGGAGGGCCGGCGGCTCACGGAGAAGCTGGCCGCACTGCCCGGCGTGGAGGTGGTCTACTCGATCGCGGGCCGGGTGGCCGCGCCCGCCCTGCCCACGGCGGCGCGGATCCGGGTGGGCGGGTTCGGCGGCGTGGACGGCCTCACGTCCTACCTGCGGGATGCCGGGATCGCCGCGGTGATCGACGTGACCCATCCCTACGCCGCGCTGATGACCGCCGCTGCGGTTACGGGGAGTAACGCGGCCGCGGTGCCGCTGCTGGTCGTGCGCCGGCCGGGCTGGCCGGAGACGGACGGTGACGACTGGCATCGGGTGCCGTCGCTGGCCGCCGCCGCGGCCGCCCTGGGCGGCTTCGGGGAGCGGGTGTTCCTGACCACGGGCCGGTCCGGGATCGCCGCGTTCGCCGGCTCGGATCGGCACTGGTTCCTCCTGCGTTCGATCGAGGCGCCGTCACCCCCGATGCCGGTGCGGCTGGACGTCCTGCTCGAACGTGGCCCGTTCACGGTAGAGGGGGAGACGGCGCTGATGCGCGGCCATCGGATCGACGTCGTCGTCACCAAGAACAGCGGMGGCCCGCTGGCCGCGGCGAAACTGGTCGCCGCCCGTCACCTGGGCCTGCCCGTGCTGATGGTGGACCGCCCGCCGCTGCCACCCGGCGCGCCGGCCGTGGCCACCGTCGAGGACGCCGTCGCCTGGCTCATCCGACTGCTCGGGGCGACCGACAGGTCATGCACAGGGTGACGACACCGGATGACGACACCGGACGAAGACGCGGGGTGACGACCGTCCGCCGGTTGTCGCCGAGGATCCTCGACCTGGCCGTCCAGTCGGACGGGTTGGCCCGGCCARCCGGTGTCGGGGCGTCGGACCGGCCGGCTTGGCGCTCGTCCGGTAGGGCGTTCGGCTGGCGTGGTCATTCGTCCTCGCTCGCGATCGCGTTGACGGCGGCCGCGGCCATGGCGCTGCCGCCGCGGCGGCCGTGCACGACGAGGTGCTCCAGCCGGCTGGGATGCTCCGCCAGGGCCCGCTTCGACTCGGCGGCCCCGATGAAGCCGACCGGGACGCCGATCACCGCCGCGGGCCGGCCGGCGCCGGACTCGACGAGCTCGAGGAGCCGGAACAGCGCTGTCGGGGCGTTGCCCACGGCGACCACCGCGCCGTCGAGGCGGTCCCGCCAGAGGTCCACCGCGGCGGCGGTGCGGGTCGTGGCGAGCTGGTGGGCGAGGCCCGGCACCCGGGAGTCGGACAGCGTGCAGATCACCGGGTTGTCCGCGGGCAGCCGGGCGCGGGTGACGCCCGCGGCGACCATCCGGGTGTCGCACAGGACAGGTGCTCCCGCGAGCAACGCGGCTCTGGCCGCGTCCACCACGCCGGGTGAGTAGGCCAGGTCGGCCACCAGATCGACCATTCCGCAGGAATGGATCATCCGGACGGCGGTGCGGGCGACGCCGTCCGGCAGGCCGGTGAGGTCCGCCTCGGCGCGGATCGTGGCGAACGAGCGGCGGTAGATCTCGGCGCCGTCGCGGACGTAGTCGTTCACCAGGAGCTCCGCACGGTCGTGGGCCACCCGGCGGGCCAGCGGCGGCCCGGCGGGCCGGACCGGCCCAGCCGGCCGGACCGGCCCAGAGCGACGGTCACGTAGCGCGGATCCCCTCCACGACCGCCCGTACAGGCCATGATCGCCGCGATTTTGTTGTTGTGTACGTTTTTTGGCCGCATCAGCGTACACAACGACAAACTCGCGCCGATCTTCTTCGGTGGTCGGCGTCCATCGAAGTGCGCCACCGCTCGTGGGGATACTTAGGGTCACCCAATCGGCGCTCTAGGCGACCGTAGCGGCCCGGCGGGGCAGACCGGCAGCGGGTGTCCGCCACAGCCAGCAGGTCCGGGACAACGGCTGCGCGTCCGGCGATGAGCGTCACGGCCGCGATTGTGTCGTATCTGGACTGCCGTTGCGTTCCGGGGCCGGCTGCCTCCCCAGCGTGGGGCCGGCGGGGCCGGCGGTCTTGGTCACAGCCCACTGGGTGACCGGCAGCATCGGCCGCCAACCGGTGAAACCGCCGACCGGCTCGGCGCGGGCCACCGCCAGCCGGACGAGGTCGCCGCCGTGGCTGGCGTGCCAGCCGGCCAGCACCGCCTCCGACTCGACGGTGACCGCGTTGGCCACCAGCCGGCCGCCCGGCGGGAGCGCGGCCCAGCACCGCTCGAGCACACCGGGAGTCGTGATCCCACCGCCGACGAACACGGCGGACGGCGTGGGCAGCCCGGCGAGCGCCGCGGGGGCGGGGGAGCCGGCGACCCGCAGGCCGGGGGTGCCCAGCGCGTCCGCGTTGCGCAGGATCCGCGCGGCCCGGTCCGCCCGGGGCTCCACGGCGATCGCCCGGCAGGCCGGGTGCGTGCGCATCCACTCGATCGCGATGCTGCCGGAGCCCGCGCCCACGTCCCACAGCAGTTCGCCGGGGGCCGGACCGAGCCGGGCGAGCGTGACCGCCCGCACCTCCCGCTTGGTGAGCTGGCCGTCGTGCTCGAACACGTTGTCGGGCAGGCCCGCCGTCCGCGGCAGATGCCCGGCGTCGGGCCCGGGCTCGCACTCGACAGCGACCAGGTTCAGATCGGCCACCACGTTCGGACCGGTCGTCGTGCCCAGACCGGTCGTCGCGTCCGGGTCGGCCAGCGTGCCCAGGCCGGTCGCCGCGTTCGGGCCGGCCACTGCGCCCAGGTCGGCCAGCGCGTTCGGATCGGCCAGCGCGGCGGTCGGCTCGCCGTCGTGCCGCTCGCCGCCGTGCCAACCGCCGTCGCACCAGGACGCGGCCGTGCCGGTGCGGCACCGTTCGTCATCCGCGCCGAGGTTCTCCAGGACGGTGAACGAGCTGCCGCCGTAGCCGCGGCCCACCAGCAGGCCGGCGAGCGCCGTCGGGCTGTGGCCGTCCGCGCACAGCACGATCAGCCGGCGTCCGGGCTGCACGGCCGGGTGCACGGCGCTGAGCGGACGCCCGACCAGGCTCACCACGTCGACGGCGTCCATCGCCCAGCCGAGCCGGGCGCAGGCGAGCGAGACCGAGGACGGATGGGGCAGCACCCGCACCCACCGCGCGCCGAGCAGCCGCACCAGCGTCGTGCCCAGGCCGAAGAACATCGGGTCGCCGCTGGCCAGGCAGCACACACGGGCGCCGGCGTGCTCGGCGAGCAGCCCCGGCAGCGCCGGCACCAACGGCGTGGGCCACTCGACCCGCCGGCCGCCCACGTCGGCGGGTACCAGCGCCAACTGCCGCCGGCTGCCCATCAGCACCTGCCCGGCCCGCAGCGCCTCCCGAGCCGCCTCGGTGAGCCCACCCCACCCGTCGGCCCCCACCCCTACCACGACCACCAGTGGTCGATCATCGGGACACACGGTCACTGGATCTTTCGCTGCCTTCCTGGCCGCTTCGGCCGATCGTTTCGCCGGATACCACCGCCGCCCGCCACACCACGGCCAGTGCCTGAGTGCCGCCGCGAACATCGTGAACGGAACGTGCTGGTTCGATGGTCGTCGGCGGATCCGGGCCAGTGTCAGCTCCGGATACTGGGATTCTGGGGCCAGGGCGGGACGCCGGCCATCAGGGGTTTCGCTGGATGGCGATGGCAATCGTCCGGTGGCGGCGGAGGATGTCGTCGAGGCCGGGGTGGACGGGGGCGCCGTTCTCCACGACGGTCCTGCCTGCGACGACGGTGTGCCGGGCGGCTACCGGGCCGCAGCGCAACCACGCTTCCACCGGGTCGGACAGGGCGCCGGCGAAGGCGATCCCGTCCAGCGGCCAGACGACCAGGTCACCGGCCGCGCCGACGGACAGCTCGCCGAGCTCGCCGGTGCGGCCGAGGCAGGCCGCGCCGCCGCGGGTGGCGATCTCCAACGTGTCCCGGGCGGACATCGCGGACGCCCCGCCGCGCAGCCGTCCCAGCAGCATCGCCGTACGCGCCTCCAGCCACAGTGAGGCGCTGTCCGCGGACGACGAGCCGTCGCAGCCGAGCCCGACCGGCACACCGGCGGCCCGCAGCCGCGCGACCGGCGCCAGCCCGCCTCCGAGGATCATGTTGCTGCTCGGGCAGTGGGCGACCCCGGTGCCCCAGGCCCCGAGCTGGGCCACCTCGGCGGCATTCGGGTGGATGCAGTGGGCGACCCAGGCGCGGTCACCGCCCCAGCCGAGGTCGCGGAAGTGCTCGACCGGGCGCCGGCCGTAGGTCGCCAGGCAGTAGTCGTCCTCCTGAGGGTCCTCGGCGAGATGGGTGTGCAGCCGCACGTCCAGCTTCTCGGCGAGCTCGGCGGTGGCCCGCATCAGCTCGGGGCTGACGGAGAACGGCGAGCAGGGCGCCAGCGCGATCCGCACCATCGCGCCGTGGGCGGGGTCGTGGTGGGCGGCGACGAGGGCCGCCGAGTCCGCGAGGATGTCGTCGGGATCCTGCACGACTGAATCCGGCGGCAGCCCACCGTCCTTCACCGACAGTGACATCGATCCGCGGGTGGGGTGGAAGCGCATCCCGAGCTCGCGGGCGGCGGCTATCTCGGCCGCGATCAGGTCCCCGGCGCCGCGCGGATGGACGTACAGGTGGTCGGTGGTGGTCGTGCAGCCGCCYAGCGCGAGCTCTGTCAGGCCGACGTGGGCGGAGACGTACACCGCCTCCTCGTCCAGGCGCGCCCACAGCGGGTAGAGCGTCCGCAGCCAGGCGAACAGCGAACCGGACACCGCCGGCGCATACGACCGGGTGAGGTTCTGGAAGATGTGATGGTGGGTGTTCACCAGGCCCGGGGTGACCAGGCAGCCGGTCGCCGCCAGCGTGCGCCGGGCCGGCGGGGGCGGGTCGCCGGCCGCCCCGACCGCGCTGACCAGGCCGTCGGTCACCGCCACCCAGCCGCCGGGCAGCTCCCGGCGGCGGTCGTCCATGGTCGCCACCAGTTCGGCGCCGCGGACGAGCAGGTCGACCGGCCGCGGGCCGGGGGCCGGGACAGGCACGGTCATGGGCCGATTCTGCCGCGCCGACGCCGCCCGACGGTTTCACCGCGGCGTCGGCACGGTGTCGTCCGCCGTGGCACCGCCGCGACGGACGCGGGCGGCCCGCCATGACAGCCCGCCGTGGCAGCCCGCCGTGGCAGCTCGCCGCGACGGATGCGGGCCGTCCGCGGTGACGGATATGACCGTCGTGTCGGGTATGGCCGCCGCGTGCGTCGTCCCGGGTGCCGCGGATGTCACGGATGCCCCGGGAGTGGGATGGACCCGTGCGTCCCGCGGAACGCACGGGTCGGTCGGACGCACGGGCCGGCGGGGAGCTGAGGCCGGGATGATGGGAGCGGGTTGGACGTCATAGAGATCGACGATCCGGCGGACGAGCGGGTCCGTGACTACGTGGGGCTGACCGACGTGGCCCTGCGCCGGCGGCGGGAACCGGCCGAGGGCCTGTTCATCGCCGAGGGCGAGATGGTCATCGAACGGGCCCGGCGGGCCGGTTACCATCCGCGATCGCTGCTGGTGGGGCCGGCGAAGGTCGCGACCGTCCCGGCCGATCTGGAGCCGGGCGTCCCGGTCTACCTCGCCGGCCCGGACGTACTCGCCACGATCACCGGGTTTCAGGTGCACCGCGGGGCGCTCGCGTCGATGTGCCGCCGCCCGCCGACCCCGGCGGCGGACGTGCTGGCCACGGCGCGGCGGGTGCTGGTCTGCGAGGACATCGTCAGCCACACCAACCTGGGCGCGATCTTCCGCTCGGCGGCCGGGCTCGGGATGGACGCCGTCCTGCTGAGCCCGTCGTGCGCCGACCCGCTGTACCGGCGGTCGGTGCGGGTGTCGATGGGGGAGGTGTTCGCCGTCCCGTACGCCCGTCTCGACCCGTGGCCGGCGGCGTTGTCCCTGCTGGTGGACGGTGGCTTCACGCTGGTCGCGCTCACGCCGTCGGCCACCGCCATGCCGCTGGACGAGCTCGCGGTGAGCTCGCACGACCGGCTGGCCCTGCTGCTCGGCTCAGAGGGCCCGGGGCTGACCCGGGACGCCCTGGGCGCGGCCACCGTCCGGGTGCGGATCCCGATGGCGCACGGCGTGGACTCCCTCAACGTCGCCGCCACCGCGGCGATCGCCTGCTACGTGCTGGGCCGCGCGGTCACCGGGCGCGCGGGCAGTTCGGTAACCGCGTGACCGCGTCCCTGGCGACCGGCCGGGCGCTCCTGGGGAGCCTCGCGGTTGTCGGGGGCGCAGGGACCGGGACGCGCGGGCGCGGGACGGGCGAGGGGGCGGGCACGGGGTGCCCCGCAGCCAGCCCCGTGGTCACGGGCGTTTCGCGTGCGGGTCGTGGCCGGGCAGGCCGGGGGTTTCGCCGGCGGCGGCACGCCGATGGTGGGCGAGGGCGGCGAACACCTCAAGGGCGACCCGGTGGGCGTTGTTGACGGTGCTGTCGGCATGGTCGTAGGGGGGTGCGACCTCCACGATGTCCGCGGCGACCAGCGGGGTGTCCAGGGCGATCCGCCGGACGGCGCGCAGCAGGTCCACGGGGGTCATCCCGCCGGGTTCCGGCGTCCCGGTGCCGGGTGCGAAGCCGGGGTCGAGCACGTCGATGTCCACGGACAGGTACAGCGCCCGGCAGCCGTCCAGAGCCTGGGCGATCGCGTCGGTGACGACCGCGTGTGAGCCGCGTTCCCAGACCTCGTCCATCAGGTGCCAGCGCATGTCCTGCTTGCGCATCCAGTCGAAGACGTCCGGTGGCGGCCAGTAGCCGCGCAGCCCCACCTGGACGAAGTTGCGCCCGCGTACCGCCCCGGACTCGATCAGCCGGCGCATCGGCGTCCCGTGCGAGGCGAGGTTGCCGTCGATGATGTCCGCGGTGTCGGCGTGCGCGTCGAAGTGCAGCAGGCCGAGCTCCCCCCAGCCGACCGCTTCGGCGACCCCGGACGCCGCCGGCCAGGTGATGGAGTGGTCACCGCCGATGATCACAGGGATGATCCCGAGGCCGGCCACACCGCCGACCTTCGCGCGGATGTTGCGATGTGACGCCTCGGTCTGCCCGATCGGGCAACGGGCGTCCCCGGCGTCCACCACGTCCAGCCAGTCGAAGATCTCGACGCCGAGGTCGAGATGGTAGGTGCCGGGCTCGTAGGCGAGCGCGCGCAGGGCCCGCGGGCCGAAGCGGGCGCCCGGCCGGTGCGTGGTCCCGATGTCGAACGGCGCGCCGATCACCGCGACGTCCGGGCGGCGGGCCGCGAGATCGTCGAGCGTCGGCATCCACGGGCGGTGGCAGAACGTCGCCAGGCCCTCGTATCCGGGCGTGTCGTCCGCGGGAACCGGCGCCTGGGACGCCGGTTCCGCCGAGGCTGGTGCCTGGGGCGCTGGCGCATGGGATGCCGACATCGGGGGAACCGGCCCGGTGTGGGGGTGGTCGTCATGTTCCCGTACCCGGGCGCCGCCGGTGCCTGCGCCGTGCCGGGCGAGCGGGTCGATCGGACCCGTCATCGCTCCTCCTCGCCCAGGGGGTTCCTGTCAGTGATGTAACTCAAGGTATTTATAGTCTTACTAATTGTACGCCTATTCTGTCGCGACGATGTCTTCGGATATTCTCCCCCAAGAGGTGTCAAAGGACATAGTCGGGGCAAAAGCCTATGTCGATCTCTCCGGTTCGGCGTGTCGTGCCACGGTGGGGCTCCGGGTTGCCGCGGTCGTCGCGCGCCGCGGACCGTTCCGGGAGCACTTCGGCGTCACTCCGAAGTTGCTTTGAGGTCACCTTTGAGCTCACCTTTGGGGTCACTCCGTGGTGCGGATGTGGACGGCATCCTCCTCCGGCGCGCCTGCCGGCCTGGCCCCGTCGCGGCCGCGGGCGCGGCCCCCGACAGGCCCGCGTACGACAAGTTCGGCCGTTGTCACCGTCCGTACGCCCTCGTCGTCGGTGAGCAGGGTCGGCGCGTCGTCCGGCTCTCCGTCGCCGTCAAGGGCGGTCGGCCGCTCGACGGCGTCCTCGGCCGAGGAGTAGCCGCCGGCCGAGGAGTAGACGTCGAACTCCAGGACCTCACCGGACTCCAGTCGGGCCGCCTCGTCGTACGGATCCGGCTCGGGCTGTTCCTGGGCGAGCAGCGAGTCCAGCGACTCGCCGGCACGTTGCTCCTGGGCGGTCGTGCCGAAGCGTTCACCCGGGCCGAAGCGGTCCGGCGGATCCCAGCCGTCATCAAGCGGGTCGAAACCGCGGTCGGTCGAGCCCAGGCCGTCGCTGTCGAGGCTTTCGGACTGTTCAAGCGGGCTTCCGTGCGTRTGGACGTAGCCGCTGTCGGGATAGCCTTTGTCGGGATAGYCGTTGTCCAGGTAGCCACTGTCCAGGTAGCCGTTGTCTGCGCTGTTGTCTGCGCTGTTGTCACCCTCCGGGATCGGCTGCGTCATCGCTGCATCCTCCTGACCGGATCAGAGCTCTCGGGGTCTCGCCGGCCGATCCCCGATCGCAAAGGACGGGCCATGGCGGCCGGTCTTGTCCGTCAAGGCCATTCCCCTGACGGCCTGGGGCTAACGTCCGCCAGCCGCCCGCGGCCATGTCCACCAGCCGCCCCGCGGCCAATGTCCACCGGCCGCCCCGCGGCCAATGTCCATCGCCGCACCGAGGCCAGCACCCACTGTCGTTTCGCGGCCGATATCCGCTGCCGTCCCGCGGCCAGCGCCCACCGCTGGCCGGCGGAGTCCCGGTCGGCCGCGTCGTCACCGGTTTCGCGTCGGTCGCCTGCTGGAAGCGCCGGACACACTACGGTCGGACGACGGACGGTGAGGTGGAGCCACCCTGTTTGCAACCCCACCGTCGATGGCGTATAGCGTTCATGTTCGTGTCTACTGTTGCGGACCGCATTCTTGAGCGGCTGGCAAAGGCTCCGACCGGCCTGGATGATGGACAGTTGGCGGAAGCGCTCCAGGTGCGCCGCCAGACCGTGAACCAGGTCTGTCGGCGCCTGTCGGACAAGGGCCGTCTGCACCGTGCACCGGGCCCGAACGGCCGCATCGTCAACCGCCTGCTGCCGCAGCACGACGCCTACCCCAAATCTGTCCCGGCGCAGCCGGACGACGCATCCGCCCCGGCACAGCCGGACGACCAGGCCCGGCCGGGCTCCCAGGAGAGTGAACCGGCCGCGTCCGGCTCCGGGCCCGACGAGCGTCCGGATGCCGGTCCGGTCGCGCTCACGGAACCGGCACCGCCGTGGGACGAGGAACCAGAGGACGCGGAACCGGAGGACGAGGAAGGGGTAGCCGCCCGGACGCCGGTCTCCGTCAGCGACGGAGCCACGCCTGCCGAGGAAGCCAGCCCGGTCGAGGCGGCCGAGCCAGCCACGGCGGTCACGGCACCGGTTGCCGAGGAGCCTGCGTCCGCCGACACGCGGCCCGCCGTCGAGGAGGCCACGGCGGACGGGACGGCCACGGTCACTCCGGTCGCGCAGGTGGCTGAGGTCGTGGAGGCGGACCAGGTCGTGGAGGATGCCGGCGTGTCCGCCGAGGCTCCCGAACCCGTCGCGGCCACCCCGCCCGTGGCCGCCGACGACCAGGAGCCGTCCGAGGCCGTGCCGGCGTCCGTTCCGGAGACAACCGGTGGGAAAGACGCCGACGCCGACGCATCCGGGAGCCGGGCGCCTGCCGCCGCGGCCCCTGCCGCTGCGGCCCCTGGCGGCACGGCATCCGGCGGCACGGCATCCGGCGGCGCGGCATCCGGCGGCGAAGCCCCGGGCGACGTGACCCCGGGCGACGCGGTGCCGGATGCCGATGCGGTGCCGGTTGCCGCGGCCGCCAGGGACGCCCCGGAGCCTGCCGAGGGTGGTCCGGACGAGACCGCGGGAGAGCGGGACACCCAGGTGCCGCAGCCGGTCCCTTCGGCCTCGCGCCGGCGATGGTGGCGCCGATTTCTGTGACACGCCAGGGCCGTTGATCCGGGGAGCCGGCCGGGTGGACGGCCCCGGTGGTGACGGCGCGGATCCGCTGTCCGGGCACGTCTCCCGGATGGACGTTTCCCAACGTTGCGTCGACGGCCGGGAAACGCTGTGACCTCCTGTCGGCAGCACGACGCGCGGGGGCCCAGCTGGCGCAATAGCGTCTTGGGTAACCAACGATCCCGGGGAGAGCATGCCTATGCGAGCGAGGTTGCTCGTCATCATTGCCGCGCTGTCCGCGCTCGTGCTTTCGGCCTGCGGAAGCAGGGTGGAGGAATCGAGCGCACCGCCGAGCGGTCCCACTCAGGGCAACACCGGGGCCAACACCGGGGCCAACACGGCGTCGGATACCGGGGTGACCGCGAACGACGTCAAAGTTGGTGTGATCGTCGGTCTGACCAGCCCGCTGGGGTCGGAGACCTTCTCCACCTCCCTGTACGGCGCGAAGGCCTACTTCGACGCGCTCAACGCCGCCGGCGGTGTGAACRGCCGCAAGGTCACGCTCGTTCAGTGTGACGACCACGGCAGCGGGCCCGACAACACAGCCTGTGCGCRCAAGCTCGTCGACGACGAGAAGGTCTTCGCGCTGGCCGGGGTGTCGGCGTTCGACTACGCCGGGGCACAGTACCTGAACTCCAAGGGTGTGCCGGATGTCGGCGGCCAGCCGACCAGCAGCGCCTACGACCAGTACCCGCACCTGTATTCGATCTACGGTAGTTACTATCCGCGTGACGGCAGGCAGCCCGGCTACGACGGGAACCTCTACGCCGGCACCGAGAACTACCGGTGGCTCAAGGAGAACCTGAGCACCAGGGTCGCGGGCGTGGTCTATTACAACGTCGCGCCGTCCCAGCGTTACGCGCAGTCGGTTGCCGACGGCCTGCGCAGGGAGGGCTACACGGTCGTCGAAAAAGAGATCAACTACTTTGCCCCGAACTTCGACGCGGCCGTGCTGGACCTGAAGGCCCGCGGGGTCGATGTGATCTTCGATGCGATGGAGGACAACGGCAACCTGGCCCTGTGCAAGTCGATGCAGGCCCAGGGGCTGACGGTCAAGGCGAAGATGACCACGTCGCAGGGGTGGACCGACACCTTCGGCCAGGCCTTCGCGGACACCCCCAACTGCCGTGACGTCACCTACGCGACCAGCTCGACCCGCAACTACAACGACACGAACTACCCGGCGGTGGCCAGGTTCCGGGCGGACATGGCGAAATACCAGCCCGCGCGCGAGGGCAAACTGAGCATCTGGACCCTCGAGGGCTACGCGTCCGCCCAGTGGCTCACCGACGCGATCAGATCGTGCGGCGCGAACGTCACCCGGGTGTGCGTCGAACAGTTCCTGAACCGCCCGCAGGACTATGACGGTGACGGTCTACTCACCCCGCGCAACTTCACCAAGATCGCGACCCCCCCGGAGACCGACCGGAACTGCATCAACGTCGCCCGCTGGGAGAGCTCGGCGAACGGCGGCAAGGGGGGTTGGGTGACCCAGGTCAGGGACATGAACACCAACTGCTTCACCGTCCCGAACCTGCCCTACCCGGCCGAGTGAGAACCCGGGAAAGACCTGTGTGAGCCCTGTGCCCGGCCCCGGTGAGCGTGACCGCCGGGGCCGGGGGAGGGGCTCAGACCGGCTCGGCGGAGACGGCCGGGTGCAGCTCCGCGGGATCCCCGACGAACGAGCACTCGCCCCGGTGCAGGACGTAGACGATGTCGGCGAGGCCAAGAGCGTCGTTGGTGTACTGGTCGGCGAGAACCACCGTCGTCCCGCCGAGCGCGACCGTCGCCAGCCAGGTGAACAGCTCACCGGCGACCTTGGGTGACAGGCCGAGGGAGAGCTCGTCGACCAGCAGCACCCTGGGCCGGGCCAGCAGGGCACGGGCCAGGGCGAGCATGCGCCGCTCGCCGCCGGAGAGCGTCCCGGCCCGTTGACCGAGCCGCTCGTGCAGCCGGGGGAAGGCCTCCAGCGCCGGGGAGATGTCCCGTTGCCCGATCGCCTCCACCACCACCTGCAGGTTCTCCCGCACGGTGAGGGTGGCGAACACCGCGCGTTCGTCCGGGACGAACATCAGGCCCGAGCGGGCCCGCTCCAGGGCCGACATTCTGGTGATCGTCCTGCCCTGCCAGGTCAGGGAGCCCGACCGCAGCGGTAACACGCCGGCGAGCACCCGCAACGTGGTGCTCTTGCCCGCGCCGTTGACCCCGAGCAGCGCGGTGACCTTCCCCGCGGGGACCGTCAGGTCGAGCCCGTGCAGGACCTCGATGGTCCCGTAACCGGCGCGTGCGCCGGTCAGTGCCAGTTCAACGCTCATGCCAGYGGCCCCTGCGCGAGATAGACAGCCCGTACGGTCGGATCCTCGCGGACGGCAGCCGGTGTCCCCTCGGCGACGATACGCCCGCCCACCATCGCGTACACCTGGTCGGTGACGGAGAAGACCAGTTCGACGTCGTGATCCACCAGCAGGATGCCGACCCCCTCACCGGCGACCCGCCGCAGCAGCCCGGAGAGCCGTTCGGTCTCCTGCCCGTCCAGCCCGCTGGCCGGCTCGTCGAGCAGCAGGACGTCGGGCCGGGTGCACAGGGCGCGCGCGAGCTCGACCAGGCGCAGCGCCCCGGTCGGCAGCGTTCCCGTGGTCGTGTCGGCGATGCCGGTGAGGTTGAGGGACTCCAGGGTGCGGGTCATCACCCGCCGGGTGCGGGTACTGCCGTGTGGCGTGCGCCCCAGCAGCCCGCCGATGTAGTCGCGGCGCCTGTTCTCGGCGCCCACCAGCAGGTTGTCCATGACCGTCATGCTGGTGAACAGCGACGGCACCTGGAAGGTCTGGACGAGCCCGTGGCGGGCGCGGACGTCCGGGTGCATCCGGGTGATGTTGCGGCCGCCGAGGAAGACCTTGCCGCTGTCGGGCTTCTCCACCCCGGTGAGCAGGCTGAACAGCGTCGACTTGCCGGCCCCGTTCGGCCCGATCAGCCCGGTGACCTTGCCGGGCGCGACGGTGATGTCGACGTTGTCGACCGCGGTGAGCCCCCCGTAGCGGCGCGCCAGTCCGCGGCCGGTGAGTTCCGCGCGGCTCACTGCGTCCCCCCGCTCACTGTGTCCTCCCGGAGGTGTGTAGGACCTGCCGTACCCGGGCGAGCAGCGCCTCCCCGAAGGGCGTCAGGACGGGGGATCCGCCGTCACCGGCCGGCTGCCGGTATGCCGCGGGCGAGACGGACGTCGCGGCAGCCGCCCGTGCGGCGCCCGCGCCCGTTCCCGCGAGCCCGGCCCGGCCCGGTTCGGTCAGGTCCTCGACGATCCGGTGACCGAGGCGGGTCACCAGATGGCGGACGGCGGAGGCGAGACCGCCGGGCAGCCAGCCCAGGCTCAGCGCCAGGATGCCCACGGCCAGGGTGGCCGAGCCGGCCGGCGCGAGGGTGTCGATGGTGACGATGAAGCCGGCCGCGACCACCGCGCCCGCGGCGCTGTCGGCGCCGAACACGACGACCGCGGTGAACCAGAGGAGGCTGTTCAGCGGGGAGAAGGCGTCCGCGTCGAACGAGGCGTAGCTGAGCATCAGCAGGGCGCCACCCAGCCCGGCCACGGCGGCGGAGACGGTGAAGGACAGCAGCTTGAGGTTGCGCACGTCCACGCCCACCGCCGCCGCGCCCTCCGGGTGGTCACGCACGGCCAGCAGCGCCCGGCCGAGACGTCCTTCGTGCAGGTTGCGCACGACGAGCAGGCCGAGCCCCAGACAGAGCAGCTCCACCACATAGAACCAGCGGTCGGACAGCGTGTGCCCGGCGACGGACAGCGGCGCGACGTGCAGCCCCGAGACGAACGTCTGCTGCTGGAAGACGAAGCGGGACATCACCGCCCCGACCGCGAACGTGGTGAGGGCGAGCGCCAGTCCGCGCCGCCGGATGGCGGGGTACCCGGTGAGCAGGCCCACCGGGGCGACCAGCAGCGCGCCGACCAGCGGGGCGGCAAGGGCCGGCAGCGCGGGCAGCCCGAACAGGTCGCCGTCGGCGAGCTTGGCGGRCAGCAGCGCGCCGAGTCCGGCGTAGCCGGCGACGCCAAGGGAGATCTGCCCGCTGTAACCGGTGACGATCACCAGGGACAGGAAGATCAGGGCGAGCGCCGGCACGATGAACGCGTCGCGCAGGTTGATGGGCGCGAAGGTGAGCGGGGCCGCCAGCAGCACGGCGCCGGCGAGCTTGCCGAGGACGTCCCGGCGCTGCTCGGTGAGGCTCGCCCGGTACGTCTGCGGCGCGCCGCGGCTGGAGAACCGGCCGGTGGAGCCCGCGTCCCCACCGAGCTCGCGCAGCCGGGGGAGGACCAGCAGCAGCACCAGCAGCGCGGCCACGAACAGGTTGGACTGCACGGCCAGATACAGGGCGCTGAACTCGCCCGTCACCTGGAACTGGCTCAGCTCGCTCTGCAGGATGCCGATGGCCAGGGCGGTGAGCACCGCGCCCGGCAGGCTGGCCAGCCGGGCGGCCACGACCACCGCGAACGTCTCCAGCACCAGCAGGGTGAGTCCGTACGGGGTGAGCTGCAGGCGGGGCGCGAGCAGGATGCCGGTGAAGCCGGCGAGAATGGTGCCGACGGCCCAGCCGGCCGCGGCCACCCTGTCGGCCGGGATGGCGGACAGCTCGGCGAGCCGGCGGTCGTCGACGACGGCCCGGACCTGCCGGCCGAAACGGGTACGGGTCGTGATCAGGCCGAGGGTCACGCACACGGCGACGACCAGAGCCAGCTCGGCGAGCGCGTCGACACCGATGCGGCTGCCCCCGGGCAGCCCGACCGTCCGTTCCGGGAACAGGCTCGGCGCGTCGTTACGGGACCCCAGACCCCAGATCCCGGCGGTCATCCCGACGGTGAGCACGAGCACGCCAAGGCTCGCCACCAGCGACTCGGCCGCGGACGCGCGCCGGCGGGCCAGCGGGCGGAAGACGAACCGTTCGAGTACGATGCCGATCAGCGGTGAGACGACCGCGAGGGAGAGCAGCGCCGCGACCGGGAGCGGCAGCTGCCAGTCGACGACCATCGCGCGGAAGACGTAGGCCACCAGGGCCGCGATGCCACCCTGGGCGATGTTGAGGACACCGTTGGTCCGGTAGGTCACCAGCAGGCCGATACCGGAGAGCGCGGCGATCGCTCCGATGGAGACCCCGGCGAATGCCAGATCGATGCTTCTCATCCGGCCCACCCCCAGGGCGCGGCAGCGACACGGTCATGCTGTTTCCGGCCCGCCGCCGGCCCGGGGAGCACGGCAGGTCCGCGCCCGACGCGGCAGGCTCGTCTCACGCGGCGATCTTTGGTTCGCAGATCGTGCAGGGTGTCAGGCCGCGGGCGGCGATCTGGGTGGAGTCCACCGGCTGCGCGGGCTTGCTGGCGATCATTTCGCAGGTGCGGCGGTGGTAGGTCCGGCCGGCGGGCACGGCGAACAGGCCGCCGTCGTCCTGGCCGGCGGCCGCCTGATCCGTCACCGTCGTGACGGCGGGCGCCGGCACGGAGGCCGCGGCGACGATCAGCGTGTGCAACTCCTCGACCTGGCGGTCGAGCCGTCCCCGTCCCTTGGCGGCGGCGTCGATCTGGTCGGCTACCAGCAACGCGCTGCCGAGGAAGACGAGCGCGAGCCCGCCGAGCCCACCGGAGACGAAGTAGGGGAGCTGACGGCCGGGGTCGGTCTCCGCGGACACACCGAGATAACAGCCGAACAGCAGAACACCGCCGGTGACCGCTATGAGCCAGCCGCGTACAGCACGTAGTATGCCGACGACTACTCGAGGTGTCGGCCGGGGGTGCTGACCACCCGCAGGCTGTGTGTCCACCCTGTGTCTCTCCCCCAAAGGCGCTGCGGCTGTGGCGACTGCCCGACAGACGTCAGCTGCGGCGACTGCCCGACAGGTGTCGGCTGTGGCGACCGCCCGACAGATGTCGGTTCCGGCGCGGACGACCTGCCCCGATCAGCGTAGGTCAGCTTAGTGCCCAGCATGAATGCCTGCTGCGTCGACTGTGCCGGGGGTGCCTGCGATGGCTGGCTGCTGGTTCGTGGTTCGTGTGGCTCGTGATGCGTGGCCGCCTTGTGCGGGCCCTCGTGCGGGCATCCGCACCCGGGCGTGGGGCCTTTCACCGGTCAGATGGATGGTCGCCGGTCAGATGGATGGTCGGTGGATGACGTCACGGGGCCGCCCATCCGGATGACCGGGTGTCACCGCGGTGATGTCCGGGTACGGATGAACGGAGTCAGACAGGTCGTCGTTGCTGAGGCGGGGCAAGTGTGAGCATGGCAGGACTTCTCATGGCACATCCGTGAATGCTACCGATGTCGTCAATGTCATAGTCCTGCCCGATCTGTTGCCAATGGGTGAACTCGCAGCGTTCCGCCCACAGCCGCCGGCCGACCCGGTTGCGGCGGTCCTCGACATCCAGCGGCCCGAGCACCCCGCCCAGCGCCGCCTGCAGGTGGGCCCAGTCGTGCGCGGCGTCCCAGGTCGCGAACGATCCCAGATGCTCCCCGTCGTAGTCGTAGACATGATATGGACGATCCACGGGCGTCTCCTTCACTGATCTGGATGCCTCCGGGCGCGCCGAAGGCCGTGTTCCCGTGTCTTTCGTGTCCCCGTGTTTTTCGTGTGCGCATCCAGGCCCGCGAGGTTACGTTATGTCCAGATTCGAGAGAACCATCGGTCTCGTCCAAGGACGACGGGTCATAGCCGCAAGGACGACAGGTCCGTGGCCGGCGCCGGACGTTGGTGGCCAGCGGACTGTGTCGCTCGAGCTTCGACACGAAGCCGCGACGTTGAAGCTCCGAACCGGGCGCTGGAGGGGCCGCCATGGCCCTACCGCAGGTCCATGATGCCCGTCCATGGTGCCGTGGGACCCCGGAACGCGGCAACCCACCCCGCGAGTTGCTATAAGTAGCGATGTAATGATGTATTTGTCACCATGAGTCCGTCCGGCTGAGTCTGGCTGAGGCAGGGATGCCGAGGGACCGGAGTCGGGGGGCAGCGGATGCCTGGGGGCCGGGGACACCGGTGGGCCGGGAGATGCCAGGCGACGCCGGACGCCGCCGGACGCGCGGTTACCTGGACGTGGCGGTGGTGGACGCCCGTGAGGTCGCCGCGTCCCAGGCGTCGGCGACGATCCGGTCGATCGTCGAGCGGCTGCCCTGCCAGCCCAGCTCCGCCCGGATGCGCCGGCTGTCCGCCACGAGCACGGGCGGCTCCGCCGCCGGCGGGCGGTGCACCCGTCGTACGGCGCGGCCGGTGACCCGTTCCACCGCGTCGAGGACGTCGATGACGCTGACCCCGAGGCCGGTACCGACGTTGAAGATCCTGCTGTGGCCGGGCCGGACGGCGTCCAGGGCCGCGAGGTACGCCTCGGCCATGTCGGCCACGTGCACGTACTCGCGGATCACCGCCCCGTCCCCGTTGACGCCGAAGGACTCGCAGCGCCCGGTGGCCACCGCCAGCGCCGCCGGGATGATCCGGCTCTGGTCGTTGTCGGCGTGCCGGCCCGCGGCGCCCGCGACGTTGAAGGAGCGCAGCACCACCGCGCCGATCCCGCCGGTCGCGGCCTGGTGGACGACGAGCTGCTCGGCGGCGAGCTTGGAGGCCCCGTAGGGGTGGGTCGGCGCCGGGGGCGTGCTCTCCGGGATGGGCTGGATCTCCGGCGTTCCGTAGACGGCGCAGGTCGACCCCAGGACGACGACCGGCGCGGTCCCGGCGGCCTTGGTACCGCGTTCGAGCAGCCGCAGCAGGTTCGCGGTGCCCGTCACGTTCACCGCGAAGTACCGCAGCGGGTCGTACCGGGACTCGCGTACCCGGGTCAGGGCGGCGAGATGGCAGACCGCGTCGAACCCGCGGTCGAGCCGGGCGAGCTCGAGCTCGTGGAAGTCCACCAGGTCGGCGGCGACGACCTCCACTCCCGGCGCGAACGGCGGGCAGGACCGTCCGGAGCGGACGAGCGCGGTCACCTGGTGTCCGGCCGCGGCGAGGGTGTCGGTGACAGCCCCACCGACGAAACCGGCCGCACCGGTGACAAGAACACGCACGATGTCGACGAGGCCTCAGGACGCGGCCCGCATGCGCAACCCGGGCAGCAGCGTCCCGCGATGGCGCCATGCGAGCTCCAGACAGGCCGYGGCCGAGGGCGCGAGCGGTTCGTGCTCGATCAGCCGGCGGACAGTCGCGTGGGTGAACGGGATACCCTCCGACGCCCGCCGGTGCGGACCGGTGGTGACCACGGATCCCTCGGCGTTGACCGGGACCATCCCGCTGAACAGCGAGTCGAAGACGTCGGCGTCCACGACCACGACCGTGAGGATCTCGCCGAAGAGCGTGAGCGCGTCGACGCCCATGCCGAAGCACCAGGCGCGGACACAGCCGGAGTGCCGGGCCCGCTGCAGGGAGCGGAACGGCTCGTCGYCGTCGTAGTCGATCAGGGAGGAGCTGGTGCCGTCGTGTTCGGCGTTGCCGAGCAGCTCCTCACTCAGCTCGCGCATGATGTTGCGCCAGAGGTCGAAGTCCGTCTCGTGGTGGCCCGGGGAGATCCCGGACGGCTGGAACACCCCCGCCGGCAGCACGTGGTAGACGCCGCCGGCGGTCGCCACCGAGCCGGCGCTGCGGCGGTGCAGCATGAAGCTCGCCCGGCTCTGGTCGTGCCGGATGGTCAGGGTGTTGATGGACGGCAGGACGACCCGCTGGCACAGGTCGAACGGGTCGCCGATCCGGCGCCGGAACGGCAGCGCCGGCCAGGACAGCCCGCCGCCGAGCATGGCCGCGGCCGTTTCGTGGGCGACCGACTCGCACACGTCGAGGGCGTCGAAGTAGGTGGTGTGGCCGAAGGACAGCCGTGGCCCGCGCTGCCCGGCGCGGATGGCCTCGAGCATGCGGAAGCTCAGGCGGTTCTCGAAGAGCGTGGGCCGGTCGAGGTCACGCATGGCCCGGGTGTATGTCCCGAAGGCGGCCCCGCCGTCGGTCAGCGGGCGCAGGTGCTCGGTGTCGGTGCCCGCTCCCGACACCGTCGGCGCGGGGAGTGCGTCGGACCACGCCAGTTCGATGTCGGCGAGGTCGACCGGCTCGTTCCACATCCAGTCGGGCCGGACCAGCAGGCCGTTGCCGAGCCGGTAGGGCTGCGGGTACAGGCCGGCCGCGGCCCGGGCCAGGCTGATCCGGTGGTGGTTGAGGTAGTCGCGCGTCAGCCGCCAGGTGCGCTGACTGGCCGCGATCCGTTCGTCCAGCGGATCGGCGGGGGCGACGTCCCGGCGGCTTTCGATCAGGGAGCCCGCGGCCAGGCCCACATCCTCCGGGGACAAGGACAGCCGGCGGGCGATGTGACGCAGTGTGGAGATGTCATGAATGGCCCGCCGGCCGCTTTCGACCTTGGAGACATAGGACTGGTCGAAGCCAAGCCGTTCGGCGAGTTGCTGCTGGGTGAGCCCGAACGTCTGCCGGTAGGAGCGGAGAAGGAGTCCCACGCCGGTCGATCGCGTCGTCTGGTGCGGCGGCGTCCACAGCCATGGTTGACCAGTCACCCGCGGTCCTTTCATCCGGCTTCGGGGTTACTGGAAGTGAGCATAACTAGTCGGTCGATCGACCGCGCATAGCCACAAAATGGTCGCTTCCGGTACAGCGAAAATGTTGCTTGCGGTGAAGTGAATCACACGTTCCGCTGACAATCTAATGAGCGCACCCGAGTGGGACGAGCGTGTGTCGCGGGCCGGACGGCTGTCGATTCTTCAGCTGTTCGAGAGCTGTTCGAGGTTCCCGATTGTGTGGATCACCGGTTCACGACGCCGTCGGCGAGATCGAAAAAGATCACGATGACGATCAGCGCAATGATCCAGCGGAGAAGGCCCAGCCGACCCCAGATCTCCCGCACGACACCGCCGCCGGCGCGGCGGCCCCACACCAGCAGCGCGAACAGGGCGCCACCGACGACGACGAGAAATATGCCTGCGTTACTGGCGTCGGGATGCACACCGACGATGATCGCAGATGATCCCGGGAGGGACGGTGGCGTCGTTCACACAGGGTTCACACGGAGCGGCGCAACAGCGGCGGGTGCAGGGCCGTCGCGGAGCCCCGCCGGTACAGCTCGGCCGGGCGCCCCCCGCCGCGGGGCGCTGCGCGGGCGCCGACCGGCACCACGAAGCCAGGGGTCGACAGCACCTTGCGGCGGAAGTTGGGCGGGTCGAGCGGGGCTCCCCAGGCCGCCTCGTAGACGCGGCGGAGCTCGGCCAGGGTGAACGGCTCCTCGCAGAAGGCGGCGGCGAGCGGGGTGTACTCCAGCTTGCTGCGGGCCCGTTCCACGCCGTCGGCGACGATCGTCGGATGGTCGAAGGCGAGGACCGGGCCGTCCGCGGAGCCCAGGTCCTCCACCGGCCACCAGCGGGCCGTCGGCCCGTCGCGGTCGGTTCCCGGCGGGGGCGGCAGGTTCGGGAGCAGGGCGAGGTAGGCCACGCTGACGACCCGCGCCCGCGGGTCGCGGTCCGGCCGTCCGTAGGTGCGCAGCTGCTCAAGATGGCCGGACGCGGCGACACCGGTCCCCTCGGCGAGCTGCCGGCGGGCCGAGGCGTCCAGGTCCTCGTCCACCCGGACGAAGCCGCCGGGCAGCGCCCAGTCGTCCTGGAACGGTGGCGCGTCCCGCTGGGTGACCAGCACACAGAGCTGCCCGGAACGCAGCGTAAGAAGGACGACATCGACAGTCACCGCGATCGGCGATGGTCCGTTCACGAACGTGTCCGGGGCCCGCCGCGCGTGGGCCCGGCCCGCCCGGGCCCTGTCCGTAGGGGCCCTGTCCGTAGGGGCCCTGTCGGTGGGGACGCTGTCCGCGGGGCCTCCGCCGAGCGGGGCGTCGTTCGACATGACAGGTCTCACGATGCCCCAGTGTGCGGCCTGGCCACGCGGACGGGGACGCGGACCCGCCGTCCGGCCCGGGACGAGCCGACACGACGAGCCGACACGACGAGCCGACGCAAGGGGCTGGTGGGACGGGCCACGGCCCGTCCGTGGGAGGGCCTACCGTTGCCCGGGCTGCCGCTGTGCCCGCTGGCCGGTGGTGATGACCGGCAGGCACGGCCCGCCGTAGGTGACGTGCAGCGCGTGCGCCGGCAGGGACGCCAGGGCCGCCTGGTGATGGGCCCGGGCGGCACGCAGCCCCTCGGGGGTCGTGCCGTCGGCGTCGAGAATCCGGCCGCCGCGCACCAGTGGCACCAGCAGCGGCCGTTCCGGCCAGGACGGGTCCGCCTCCGGGCCGGACGGGGCTGACAGGCGGCCGATGCCGGTGCCGGTGCCGGTGCCGATGCCGGCAGCAGCCGGCTGGGCGGCGTCGGTGTGATTCTCGTCTCGCGTCGCCGTCAGCCCGGCTTCCCGGGTCGCCGTAGTGATCACATCGGCGACCGCCACCCCGTTGCGGTCGTGCCGGCGGGTCAGGTCCTTACGGCCGCCCCTGGTGCTCTTGCCGACCGAGGCCTTCGCGACCGCCGTCCCCGCCACCTCGACGAGCTTGTAGACGAACCCCGTCGTCGGCGCACCCGAGCCGGTGACGAGCCGGGTGCCCACGCCGTAGCCGTCCACCGGCGAGGCCGCGAGCGAGGCGATGACGTGCTCGTCGAGATCCCCGGTGACGATGATGCGGGTGGCCTGCGCGCCGAGGCCGTCCAGCTGGGCGCGGGTGGCCCGGGCCACGGCCGCGAGGTCGCCGCTGTCGAGCCGGACCGCGCCGAGTGCCGTCCCGGCCACCTCGACCGCGGTGGCGACCGCCGCCGGCACGTCGTAGGTGTCGACGAGCAGCGTGGTGCCCGTTCCGAGTGCGCCGGTCTGGGCGGCGAAAGCCTCCCGCTCGGAGGGGTGGACGAGCGTGAACGCGTGCGCCGCCGTGCCGGTCGTGGGGATGCCCCAGCGCCGGCCCGCTGCCAGGTTCGAGGTGGCGGTGAAACCGACCAGGTAGGCGGCCCGGGCCGCGGCGACCGCGGCCTGCTCGTGGGTGCGGCGGGAGCCCATGTCGACGCACGGCCGGCCCGCGGCCGCGGCGACCATCCGGGCGCCCGCGGCGGCTATCGCGCTGTCGTGGTTGAGCACGGACAGCACCAGGGTCTCCAGCAGGACGCATTCGGCGAAGGTGCCTTCGACGACCAGCACCGGGGTGTTCGGCATGAACGGCTCGCCCTCGGCGAGACCGTGGATGTCCCCGCCGAAACGGTAGCCGGCCAGGTAGTCCGCGGTGGCGTCGTCCACGATCCCGTTGCCGCGCAGGTAGGCGAGCTCGTCCGGGCCGAACCGGAACGCCGCGATCGCCTCCAGCAGGCGGCCGGTGCCGGCGAGCACACCGAACCGGCGCCCGGCCGGCAGCGCCCGGGTGAACACCTCGAAGACCGCCCGCTGCGACGCCGCCCCCGAACGCAGCGCGGCCCGCAACATCGTCAGCTCGTACTGGTCGGTCAGCAGGGCTGTGGACGCCGGTGCGGGCAGCCRCATGGACGGCGGTGTGGGCAGCGGTGTGGGCGTGGTCATCGCGACCACACTAGGACCTCAGCAGATCACGCGCACGATCCTGACGTATCGGGTCATCTCCGTATCAGGTCATCTGCCGTCGGTCGCCGGATACGCCCTGCGGACGGACGGGGCGCCCCCGGCCCGCTCCCCGGTGGGACGCCGGAAGGGCAGTACGTCGGCCGATCGCGGGGTAGCCAGCCGGCCGGCGTCCCGCAGCAGGGCGGTGGCTTCCTCGGCCGGGCACGGTGGGCTGATGAACGTCCCCTGGGCGAGGTCGCAGCCGAGAGCGGACAGGGCGTTGAGCGTCTCGGCGTCATCGACCCCCTCGGCGACGACCCGCAGCCCGAGGTCGTGGGCCAGCGCGACGGTGGCCCGCACGATCGCGGAGTTGGCCCGGTCACYGGCGACGTTGTGGACGAACGACTGGTCGATCTTCACCTCGTGCAGGTCGAACTGCCCGAGTACGTTGAGYGCGCCGTAGCCGGTGCCGAAGTCGTCCACGGCCAGCCGCACCCCGAGGTCGCGCAGCGCGGCCAGCGAGCGCACGGTCGCGGCGGACTCGGTGACCACCGCCCGTTCGGTGATTTCCAGGGTGAGCGCGGCCGCGGACAGCCTGTTCGCCAGCAGCAACTGCGCGATCTCGGTGGCCAGGCCCGGTTCCAGGAGATTGCGCGCGAACAGGTTCACGGAAATACCCACCCGGGCGCCGTCCGCATGCCACCGGCCGGCCGCGGACAACGCCTCCCGTAACACGGTGCGGGTGAAGTCGCCAATGCGTCCGGACTGTTCCACGGCACCGATGAAAGCGTCGGGGGAAAGCCGGCCGAGAACCGGGTGGTTCCACCGCACGAGGGCCTCGAAAGCAACGATCCGGCCCGTTTCCAGGTCGATCTGCGGCTGGTAGCACAGGTTTATGTCGCCATGGTCGAGCGCGTCGTGCAGGTCCGCCATCAACGCCATGTGGGCCAGCGTGGAGGAATCCTCGTCGGCCCGGTAACGCCGGTAGCCGCCGTGCGTTCTCTTGGCCTGGTACATGGCGACGTCCGCGCGGCGCAGCAGTTCGTCGACGGTGTCGCCGTCCTCGGGCAGGCAGGCGATACCGATGGACGCCTCGACCGAGAGCATCATGCCCTCGACGCCGACCGGGCGGGCCAGCACCCTGGTCAGCGTGGCCGCGATGGTCTCAGCGGCATCGGCGTCACGGATCCCGGTCAGCAGCACGGCGAACTCGTCCCCGCCGATGCGGGTCACCAGGTCGCCCGCGCGGACGCCGCGTCGCAGCCGTTCGGCGATCCCGCGCAGCAGTTGGTCGCCGGCGTCGTGCCCGAGGGTGTCGTTGACGTCCCGGAACCGGTCGAGGTCGACGAGCAGCAGGGCGGAGCGCGACCCGGTGGCGGTGGCGGCGATCGCCTCGGCGGTGCGCCGTTGGAGCATCCGGCGGTTGCCCAGGTTGGTCAGGGCGTCGTGGAATGCCTGGTCGTGGGCTTCGGCGTAGGTGTTGGCGTTCGTGATCGCAAGCGCCAGCAGGTTCGCGAACGCGGCGAGGACGGCCTGGTCGTGGTCCTTCCAGGGGGCCGGCCGGGCGAAGTTCAGCCGCAGCACCCCGACCTGGCCGGCAGGCCCGGTCAGCGGGGTGGCGACATGGTCGGTTCCGCGCTGGAAGCCGGTCGGTGATCCAGTTGCTGATCCGGCTGGCCGGGCTGCCGGCGCGGGTGGCACCGGCGCGGGTGGCACCGGCGACTGGGACACCGGCGGCGGGACCGGGTCGACGACGAGCTCCACGCCGTCCGGCCGGAAGATCTCATAGGCGATCTCCGTCGCGCGGGCCTCGATGGCCGCCCGGTTCAGAATGGCGAGGTCCTTCGCGGCCGCGTTGAGCTGGCGCCAGCGGTCACGCTGCTGGGCCGAGTCGACCTGCATCCGATAGACCATCACCAGGCCCACCAGAACCGGCGGGAGGACGATCAGCGTCACCGGGCTGGTGTAGGCGAGCGCGACGGCCGCGCAGCCGACCGCGATGCCGCCGGCCGCGATCAGCGTGCTGATGCCCATGGTCTCGCGCAGGGTCCGGCGCAGCGGCGTCCCGCGCGCCGCGGAGATCACCATGGACACGGACAGGCTGGTCCACAGGCAGACCGTGAGGCCGGCTGGTGCGGCGAGCAGGATCTCGGCGCCTTCCAGATGTCCTGCCCGCCCGCCCGACAGCCACAGGACGCCGGCCGCGATCGCGGTGCCCAGCGTGGCGCTGGCCCCGTTGAAGAGCACCTTCACCGGCGCTCTGCGCAGGATGGCATGCATGATCGGGACCACTACGGCGCTGATCGTGACGAGCTGGGGGGCGGGCAGCAGGGCCAGCCCGATGACCACGCTGGCCTCGCTGAGGTCGTAGTCGCCGGTGTGGTGCCCCGAGCGCACCCGCAGCAGGGGTATCGGGCCGATCGCGAGGCAGACGATCCCGAGGGTCAGCCGGTACCACGAGACCGGTTCGGCTGTCTGAGGCAGGCGGGTCAGGCAGATCGCGGTCACGGCCGCCGCGGTGGAGGTGACCATGACGAGCACCAGGTGGTACCTGGACGGTACGAACCGCGCACGCGTGCCGACGGCCATATGGTCTCCCGTCCTGCCTGCGGAGGTTGCGTGATCGGGCCACCGGGATCGCGCCGTCTGGGCGGCGGCGCCCCCGGTGCCTTACGTAGGCTTGACGCTACGGTCATCGTTCACTACGCCCCGATCATGTACTACGCGGTGGGGGCGGGGCGAGCTGATACCGATATTGCTGGGGCCGTACTGCTGGGGGCCGCCGTGGCGGCCCCGTCCGACTTGCATGTCGACGGCTCGTTCGCCGGGTCAGGGGCCGGCGGCCGACAGGTCGGCTCCCGTGGGCCAACCGCCGGCCGGCCCGCGCGTACCGCCCGCTGTCTGGCCGGCTGCCGCGGACCGGGCTGGTTCGACCAGCCCGACCGTCACGGCCGCGGCCCGACCGTCCCCGACCGTCATGGCCGGCCCGGCGAGCGGGTGCCCCGCCGCCCGCGGCGGGTACCGCCGACACCGTTAACCGTACCGCGGTGCTTTCTCAGCCCCAACTGACGCCGTTCATGCCCTCGTCGTTGTTCTTCTTCATTTTCAACACGTCCTTTCCTTCCCATGCGGTGGCGCTGGTTGTCCGTCGGGAGTCGCCGGCTGGCGTCGGTGCGTGTGTGATGCGTTCCGTCCTGGTACCGGTCCTGTTTTCAGCCCCAGCTGACGCCGTTGTTCATGGCGGCCCACTCCTCTCCACTGCTGATCCATCCCATAGCGATTCATCCAATTCATACAGATATGGACAAAAATATGACTAAAAGGGCTATGTACGGACAATGGTGCGCTGGTGGTGCATGCTCGGTCGCAGCGGGCTGTCGGCGTCCTGGTCGCTATCCGTAGGCAAGAGTCCGAGGTGCCGCGCGACGGGTCCGGGCTGCTGTTGATGAGGTCTTTCGTGTCGGGCAACGAACCGTGACCAAAAAGATAGCCAAACCAGGACCGAATACAACTAAATACACCATTTCGGTTACCTGCTGTTAGGGTATGGGTGTATCTGTCGCGCCCACGCTGTGGTCCCCGTGTCGTTCGACGGCCGACCCGCGTACATCTGCTGATAGCCGATGGTGTTCATTGCTGTTCACCGGATGCTGGGGTGTGCCTCCGTGTGCTGGCTTCGACGCGGTTCGCCATCCGGTCGGTGAGCGCTCGGACGGGACGGCCGGCGCGGCACCTGGGAGCTGGCGGGGCACCGCGCGCACCGCGGGCACCGCGGACGCGGCGCGGCGGGAGTGTTGTCCGGCCTGTCGGTCGAAGATCGATTCGGCTTCCCGTCCGTGCCCGGTGGTCCGGGGGGGAACTCGGCCCGCACACGCGCCACAATGGAGTCCGTGCCACTAGCCACCGCCGCCCCCGAAGAGGTCCTGGACTCCGACGAGGTCGCCGAGCGCGACCGGCCCTGGGTCACGATCGTGTGGAACGACCCCGTCAACCTGATGTCGTATGTGACCTACGTCTTTCAGAAACTGTTCGGTTTCAGTCGGGAAAAAGCCAAGGCCCTCATGCTCGACGTCCACCACAAAGGACGGGCCACCGTCTCCTCCGGCACCCGGGAGGAGATGGAGCGGGACGCCACCCGTCTGCACGCCTACGGCCTGTGGGCCACGATCGCGCAGGACTAGACCGTGCCTGATGGATCCGTGCGGGTTGGCGTGACCGAGCCGCTTGGGCACGAGCGCGAGGCGCCCAACGGATCCGTGCTCGGTGGATCCGTGTCCGTTCGGTGGCGGTCGGTGCGGTCGGTGCGGACGGTGGGCCGGGTGGCTTCCCATGGGCTGGAGGAGGAAACACTGGAGAAGGAACCAGCGGAGCTGCCGGTGACGTTAACAACGCGACGGGCGGTTGTCCGGAGGCCGGTCCGCGCGATCGAAGATCTACCGGACGTGGCCCGGGCCGATCACTGTTGACCTTGGTTGGGAGAGCGTGTCCAACGGATTCAGCCGTACCGGGGACGGCGTCGAGATGGTCCTCGGTCCGCTTCAGGCGACCCTGCTGGCCGAGCTGATCAGCCAGATCGAGGCGCTGCTGGAGCCGCCGCCGGTGGCCGACCCGCTGGAGGCGATCGTCGGCCTGCGAGCCGTGCCCCCGGCGGCACCGGAGGACCCGGCGGTGGCCCGGCTGCTTCCGGACGCCTACCCGAACGACTCGGAGGCCGCCGCCGACTACCGCCGCCGCACCTCCGACGACATCCGCGCGGGCAAGCGTGACGCCGCGCGCCGGGCACTGGCCACCGTGCCGGCCACGGGCGGCCGGGTGCTGCTCGACGACGCCGCCGTCCAGGACTGGCTGGTCACCCTCACCGACCTGCGGCTGGTGCTGGGCGCCCGGCTGAACCTCACCGACGACGCGTCGGCCGAAGCCCTGTACGACATCGGCAGCCAGGACCCGCGCCGTCCCGTGGTCGAGGTGTACCTGTTCCTCGGCGACCTGCAGGAGCAGCTCGTCCAGGCTCTGCTGTGACATGGCCTGACACGGTGTGAACGTTTCCTGACGCGGATGGCCCGCTGTGACACGGCTACTGTGACAATGACCCTGTGACATGACCCTGTGACACGGCCCCTCGCGTCCCGGACGCCGGCGGTGGCCCGCCGGGAGCGGCCCCGCGGGCACAATCGGATCATGGGCAGGCATTCTTCGCCATGTACGCATGATCGTGGCTCGTGGTGGATGCCACTCGTCGTACGGTTGGCCCGTGCTGCGCATCGATCGGGCCGTCTACGAGGCCATCATCGCCCATGCCCGGCGGGACCATCCCGACGAGGCCTGCGGGATCGTCGCGGGCCCGATCGGGTCGGACCGGCCGGAGCGCTTCGTGGCCATGGAGAACGCGGAGCGGTCACCGACGTTCTACCGGTTCGACTCCATGGAGCAGCTGCGGGTCTGGAACGAGATGGACGACCGGGACGAAGAGCCAGTAGTGATCTATCATTCACATACCGCCACCGAGGCCTACCCGTCCCGCACGGACATCCCGCTGGCCCAGGAACCCGGCGCCCACTATGTCCTGGTCTCGACCCGCGACCCGGAGAAGATCGAGTTCCGTTCGTACCGCATCATCGACGCAGCCGTGACGGAGGAGCCGGTGGAAATCGTCTGACCGTTCACGACGTTGTGTCGGGTGTCGCGCGGAGCCGGGCGCGCATCCTCGGGATGAGGGATCCGGGGCAGGGCGGGGATCCCTCAGGGCACGGCACCAGCGGCCGGGCGGTGGGCTGGTGGCCTGTTCACATGCTGTCGTACCAGGGACGATGCACCACCAGGGACGATGGCGGACAGTTCGACCGCGCTCCGGCCCTCGGGCGGCGTCCGAAGGCCGGAGTACGGCTGACGGCCAGGGCGGGACCGAAGGCCGGAGCGTGACCGGACGGCTGCCGGAGCAGGACCCGAAGATCGAAGATCGAAGACCGAACAGCAACACGGACAGAGCACGACGAAGAGGAGCAGCATGGCAGTCCAGGTCCGCGTGCCGACGATCCTGCGCAGCTACACGGGCGGGTCCAAGGTCGTCGAGGGTGTGGGAGACACGCTCGCGGCGTTGTTCATCGACATCGACAGCCACTTCCCGGGGCTGCGAGGCCGGCTCGTCTCCGAGGACGCCGGTGAGCTGCACCGCTTTGTGAACATCTACATCAATGATGAAGATGTTCGTTTTCTCGGCGGTCTCGACGCGAAAATTTCCGATGGTGACACTGTGACTATTCTCCCCGCCGTCGCTGGCGGTGCCACGACGCCGGCGACAGCAGATATCTGAGACGGGTAGGCCGGAAGAGCTCATGCGTTTCGACTCCCTGGTGGACTCGGTTGGCCGTACCCCCCTGGTCGGTCTGCCCAGGCTCTCGCCATCCCCGGACGTCCGGTTGTGGGCCAAGCTGGAACAGGACAACCCCACCGGTTCGATCAAGGACCGGGCCGCGCTGTGGATGATCGCGGACGGGGAGAAGCGCGGCCTGCTCACCCCTGGCGCCACCGTTCTCGAACCGACGTCGGGGAACACCGGTATCTCGCTGGCGATGGTCTGTCGCCAGCGGGGTTACCGGCTGATCTGCGTGATGCCGGAGAACACCTCGGCGGAGCGGCGGCAACTGCTCGCGATGTGGGGCGCCGAGATCGTGTACTCGTCCGCGAGCGGCGGCTCCAACGAGGCCGTTGCCGTGGCCAAGCGGCTGGCGGCCGATCATCCCGACTGGGTGATGCTCTACCAGTACGGCAACCCGGCGAACGCGCAGGCGCACTACGAGACGACCGGTCCGGAGATCCTCGAGGATCTTCCGTCCATCACCCATTTCGTCGCGGGGCTCGGTACCACCGGGACACTGATGGGCACCGGGCGTTTCCTGCGCGAACGGGTTCCGGGTATTCGGATCATCGCGGCGGAGCCCCGGTACGGCGAGATCGTGTATGGCCTTCGCAACATCGACGAGGRCTTCATCCCCGAGCTCTATGACGGCAGTGTGCTCACCACCCGTATCTCGGTGGGGCCGAAGGAGTCGCTACGGCGGACCCGGCAGATGGTCGAGGAGGAGGGGATCTTTGCCGGGATCTCGAGCGGCTGCATCCTGCACGCGGCACTGATCGAAGCGGACAGATGCGTGCGCGCCGGGCAGCGCGCGGACATCGCCATCAYCGTCTGCGACGGGGGCTGGAAATACCTGTCCACCGGCGCATACGCGGGGACGCTGGAGGAGGCCGAAGCCGCACTTGAGGGTCAGCTCTGGGCGTGACGGGCAAGCCGGCGGGCGCGGTCGGAGTCGGTGTACCCGGCCGCGGCACGGCAATGATCACGATTTTCCTCCCACGTCTCAGGATGGTCCCTGATGTGCCCGGATGYACTCTGATACCGACTCGTCCGGGCTGTCCAAAATTCGACATGGGTTTCGTGACCACTGCCACAGAGTCGGAACGGGATTTCGGGCTTAGTCTGATCGCTCATGAGCGGCGCGCCCATCGGGGTATTCGGTAGCGCGGATGGCAGTCATGCCGTCGCGACCGTGATCTCCGATCAGCTCCCGATGAACCCCGATCGGATCCCGATCGGGCCCCGCCACGTCCCCGCCCGCCGACGAGGCGTGTCAGGACGATCACGGTCAGTATCTGTGATCGCCACATCCGCCCGCGCCGCGAGCCATCCCGCGGGCCCGTCCCGGCCGCGCGTGTCCGGGGCGCGTCACCCCGTCCGGGGCGCTGAGGCGATCTTCGCGTCCGCCGGCCGCCCCGACGGCGCTGGCGGAACCGACGCGGTCGCGGTCGTGACCGCCCATGCCGCCCGCGGTGCCCCCGTGGGCGGCGCGCCTTACGACGTCTCCCCATCCGCCGGCTCTCCAGGACGCGGCCGGCTGCCGGCCCACCCCTGGAGGTCAGGAGCGAGATCGTGGTTCGAGGAGCCGGACGCCCTCGACCGGATCAGGGCCTGTTYGGCGCTGTGTCGAGAAGTCGATGCGTACTCATTGATCCCGGRCTATACCATCTGCCACCTTTTGTTGACCGGCGTCATCGGCTTTGTCAGGGGAGAGGGCGTCACATTGGCGAGTAGCGCAGAAACCGCGATGAACGATCACCAACAACCTGGTCGGCGCGGAGCACTCGATGATCCGGGCCGGCCCGGACCGGTCCTCCACCGGCGCGCGGCGGCCAGCCCGCGCCCCGCGCGGGCGGTACCTGCCAGCCCGCGCCCCGCGCGGGCGGTACCTGCCAGCCCGCGCCCCGCGCGGGCGGTACCTGCCAGCCCGCGCCCCGCGCGGGCGGTACCGGCACTGACAACATCAGTACCGGCGACACCAGCCCGGACGGTATCGGTACTGACGGCATTGGCGGTGGCCCGATGAAGCTCACGATTCTGGGATGTTCGGGAACCTACCCGGGACCCCGGTCGGCGTGTTCGTCCTACCTGGTGGAGTCCGACGGCTTCCGGCTGGTACTCGACGCCGGAAACGGCTCCATGGGCGAGCTGCAGCGGCACTGCGACCTGCGGGACGTCGACGCGCTGCTCGTCTCCCACCTGCACGGTGACCACTGTCTTGACCTGGTGGTGAGCTCCTACGCCCGCCGCTACCACCCGGAGGGAATGCCGCCCAAGCTGCCCGTCTACGGGCCCATCAACACCCAGGAAAGGCTGTGCTCGGCGTTCGAGCGCTGGCCGGAGGACTCCCTCGCCGACATCTACGACTTCCGGACGATCAGCCCTGGTCGGCTGGACGTGGGCCCGTTCCGGATCGATCTGGAGCGGGTGGCGCACCCGGTCGAGGCGTTCGGGATGCGGGTGACTGCCGAGGGGCGCTCCCTGACGTACTCCGGTGACACCAGCGCCTGCGACGAGCTGGTCCAGCTGGCTCGGGACACCGACCTGTTCCTCTGCGAGTCGGCCTTCCTGGACGTCCCGGACAACCCCCCCGGCGTGCACCTGTCGGGGCGGGAGGCCGGCGAGCACGCCACCAAGGCGGGCGTGGGCCGTCTCGTGCTCACCCATCTGGTGCCGTGGGGAGACGCCGAGCGCAGCCGCGAGGAGGCGGCCGGCGCCTTCGACGGCCCGCTGACCCTGGCCGAGACCGGCGCCATCTACGAGATCTAGCCACGGCATCCGGGCCATCCCCGTCCGGACCGGCTGCCGGACCGGCTGGCCGCTGGTTGCCTGAGCGCGTCGTCCGCGCGGCCGAAGAGCCGTCGCGGGCGGCCCGTCGGGAGCCGGCGCCAGGCTCGGACGCGACCCGGGCTGGCAGGCGTAGCAGGCCGGATTCAGCCTGGTATGCCTGACTCCGCGGACGCTGGACGCCGGTTGCCTGTGCAGCCGCGGGCGCGGATCTGGAGGATCTGGTTCCTGGCACCACTGGTCGCGATGTCGCGACCGGCCGGTCTGGGCAGGGGCCGGCGTGCCCGGTGCAGGCGCCGGGCACGCCTGTCAATCCGGGCACCTGCCGGCCCGGACATGTCCGCTGGCCCGGGCCCGTCGGTGGGACGCCCGTTGGCGGGTTTTTCGTACTGTCGCCAATGATGTCCGGTTGGATTCGACCGGTGTCGAGTTGCGTCCGCCCGGTAGGGTCAGTCGTCGTGAGACGTTCCGACGGCAGGACATCCGGGGAACTCCGCCCGGTGAACATCACCCGTGGCTGGCAGGACCACGCCGAGGGCTCGGCGCTGATCGAGTTCGGGCGGACGCGGGTGCTGTGCGCGGCGTCGGTCACCGAAGGCGTCCCGCGCTGGCGCAAGGGCAGCGGGCTGGGCTGGGTGACCGCGGAGTACTCGATGCTGCCGCGGGCGACGAACACCCGCAACGATCGCGAGTCCGTGCGCGGGCGCATCGGTGGCCGCACGCACGAGATCTCCCGGCTCATCGGCCGCAGCCTGCGTACCTGCATCGATCTGAAGATCCTGGGCGAGAACACGATCGCGATCGACTGTGACGTCCTGGTGGCCGACGGCGGCACCCGCACCGCGTCGATCACCGGCGCGTATGTCGCGCTGTCGGACGCGTGCGGCTGGCTCGGCCGTCCGGACGCCCTGATCCGCAGCGTGGCGGCGGTCAGCGTCGGGGTCGTCGCCGGCCGGCCGCTGCTGGATCTCGCCTACGACGAGGACTCCGGCGCCGACACCGACATGAACGTGATCTGCACCGGTGACGGCGGCTTCGTCGAGGTGCAGGGGACGGCCGAGGGCCTGCCGTTCGACCGCGCGATGCTCGACCAGCTGCTCGATCTGRCCGTCGGTGGTTGCGCGCGGCTGACCGAGGTCCAGCGGGCGGCGCTGGCGGGCCCGCGCCCGGTACCCGCCGGCGGAGCGCGACCGGGTACCCGGTGACCACCCTCCCCGATGAAGGAAGCGCGGTGAGCGGCCCCGGCCACGGGCGTCCCGTGGGCAGCGGCCCCGGCGGCCCTGGCCCTGGCGCGGAGGTGCTGGGCGGGAGCGGGCCCGTCGAGAGCCGGCAGCGGCCCCGGCGGGTGGTGCTGGCCAGTCGTAACGACGCCAAGCTCGTCGAACTGCGCCGCATCCTCGCGCTGGCCGGTCTCGACGTCGAACTCGTGGCGTTGCCGGACGGCCCCGACGTCCCCGAGACCGGCGCCACCTTCGCCGAGAACGCCCTGATCAAGGCGCGGGACGCGGTGCGGGTGACCGGCCTGCCCGCGGTCGCGGACGACTCGGGCCTGACCGTCGACGCGCTCGGCGGCATGCCCGGCGTCCTGTCCGCCCGCTGGTCCGGGCCGTTGCCCGGCGCCAGYCGGGCCGAGCGGGACGCCGCCAACAACGCGCTCGTACTCGCCCAGCTCACCGACGTCCCCGAGGAGCGCCGTGGCTCGGCCTTCGTGTGCGCGGCCGCGGTGGTGACGCCGGCGGGCGCCGAACGGGTCGTGCACGGGGAGATGCGCGGGCGACTGCTGCGGGAGCCCCGCGGGGACGGCGGTTTCGGCTATGACCCGCTGTTCCTCCCCGACGGGCAGAACCGGACCAGCGCGCAGCTGCGCCCGGCGGAAAAGGACGCCATCAGCCATCGAGGACATGCCTTCGGCCAGCTCGCGGCCGTCCTGCGGGAGCTGCTGGCCCTCTGACGGCTGCTGTCGGCCGAGGGCCGTCCGTTCGCGTCGCTTCGTCCGTTCGAGCTGTCCCGTCCCTGTTCGCCCGGGTCGTTCCGCACGTRCCGTCCCGCCTGGGTCGCCGTGCCTGCCTGCGTCCTCTGTTTGCCTGCGCTGTGTCATGTGGTTGCGTCGTGTGTTCGTGTTGTCTCTGATCCGTCTTGCGTCGGGCAGCCGTCGGTTATGTCCGGAGAGTTTCACGGGATCATTCGATACCCGGTATCCGGGCACTTTCTGTTACCGGGTTGTCAACACTGAGCGGGCAGCGGCGAAATCCGGCAAAAGATGAGGCGGTAGAGCGCATCAAACCGGGTACATGGATGCCAATCGCCGTGTAAGCTGGAACCACCTGTAATCGATCAGTGACTATTTGCTATCGGCAGGGTAGGTTAAGGACGCGGCTGAGGTGTCCGGGTCGTTCCATCCGTCCCCGACTCGTGACACCCCAGTCGCGTCCTCGATCACCCTGGGTTGTCGGGCGTCAGTTGGTCGCAGGCCGCCCGGTGGCGCCAGCGCTGCCGACGGGCCCCGGCTGCTCAGCGCCCGCCGGTCAGTGGTGGTTGTCTATGTCGATCTCCTGTCGGATCCCCGGAGCCGCCCGTTGTCGGATCTCCGGATTCGCGCACAGCACCGCGGCCGGCCACCATCGTTCGACCACGTCCTGGACGGCGTCCAGACCGAACTGGTCGTCGACATGGGCCAGCGCCGCCCGGAACTCCGCTTCGAACACGGCCCGCTGGTCGGCGTCCAGCGCGGCGTGCACCGCGGACCCCGTCTTGTCCACTCGGATCCGCAGCCCGTCCAGCGAGGCCGGCACGTCCGTATCAGCCATGTTTCCATTGTCTCGCTCCGCCCGACGGTAACGCGGACGGGGTGTACTGCTTTCTGAACGTGAAGGAGTCGGGGCTCGCGGTGCACCCTGCCCGGACGAAGCCGGATCCAGGACAAACCCAGGATTCAAGACGCACCGGAGCCACGATGAACCCGGAGCCACGATGAACTCGGAGCCACGATGAACTCGGAGCCAGGAGGAACTCGGGGCCACGATGAACCCGGAGCCACGATGAACCCGGGCTCGGTCAGATACCGGTGAACCTGGACGCCGGTGAGGCACGCCGCCGGTTCGCCGCCGCCAGGGTCGCCCGGCTCGCCACCGTGGACGCGGCCGGGCAGCCACACCTGGTGCCGGTGACCTTCGCGCTCCAGGACAACGCGATCGTCACCGCGGTGGATCACAAGCCCAAACGGTCGACGGCCCTCAGGCGCCTGGCCAACATCGCGGCCAACCCGCGGGTCGCCCTGATCGCCGACCACTACGACGAGGACTGGCGGACCCTGTGGTGGGCCCGCGCCGACGGCCTCGCCCGCGTCATCCCCGCCGAACCCCCCGCCACCGCACCCGAGCCCGCCCGCACCGCCAGGACTGCCGCCGGACCCGCCCGCATCGTCGGAACAGTCACCGGAGAACCCGCCTGTGCTGGAACCGTCGGGAACGCCTCGGTGGGGGAGAGTGCCGTCTGGCATGGCGCGATCGACCGGCTGGCGGCGAAGTACCACCAGTACCAGCGGCATCGACCAACCGGCCCGGTCATCCTGATCGACGTCCACCACTGGTCCGGCTGGTCCTACAGCCCAGCCCCGTGACGGCCACAGCCCGCGTCCGCTCGTGTGGAGCATGATCGGCGCAAGTTTGTCGTTGTGTACGCTTTTCGGCCGAAATAGCGTACACAACGACAAGTACGCGCCGATCTTTCCGATAGTCGGCATCCGTTGGTAGGCCCACGCCGAGCTGGCCGTCCGTATCGGACCTGGAGGTCACGGGATGAATCTCGAGGATGCGCGCGGCCTGGTCGGCAGCGATCTGCTGTGGCTCGTACCCGGCACCGGCAAGATGCTGGTCGGGGTGACCGTGCGCGACACGCGGGTGGCCTACGGCCGTACCCAGGTGCTGATCGAGCCGCTGTCCGGTCGCGGCAGCCGCTGGGCCGACGCGGAACTGCTCCAACCGGTCGAGGACTGACCACCAGCCATCCGGATCCCGCCGGAGGGTCGGACCGCGCAGCCATTCGGATCCTGGCTGAGAAGTGGAGCAGACTCCCGGTCGAGGAGTGGGCCGGACGGCGGCTTCGGCCCGAGAGATGTCCGTGACCCACTACGCCGGGCCACTGCACGTCGTTGCCATKATGTGACGCCTCTTCACCGCGGCAGGTCCGCGCTCGGTGCTTCACCAGGACCGTGCGACAGCCCTTACGACCTGGTGCGCGATAGAGGGGTGTCGGGCAGTCAGTCGCAGAAGAGGCAGAACTCGTTGCCTTCCGAATCGATCGTGACCTGGTAGGAGCCCAGCTGGGTCGTGACGGTCTTGCCAACCCTGACCGCACCCAGACGTTCTGCTTCGGTGACGGCGGGGGCGATCTCGTCGACCTCGATGTCGAGGTGGAGCCGGTTCTTCACCCCCTTCTCCTCGGGGACCGGCTGAAAGGCCAAGCGGACGAAGCCGGGAGGCTCGACGTGCGACCAGCCCAGGGCGCGGTCGACCGGCTCGCCGCCGAGCAGCCCAGCCCAGAAACAGACCAGCGACCTGGGATCGCAGCAGTCCACGACGATCTGGTCAAGACGTGCACGCATGGGTGTCAGCGTAGGAGGACCGCGACGCGTCGCAGGGCGTGACTTGAGGAGGATCGCACGGGGTGGGTGGACTGTGACGTCGGCCCGAGGTGCGGCTGCGCACGCTGGCGGATATCTTCGCCGACGCCGAGGGGGGACCCTGCGGATCGACGGCACCGAGCTGCAGGGGCGCCGTCCGGTGACCCACCGCCCGGGACACAGGGCGTTCGTCTCCGGCAGGAGGAAGCAGAACACCATCAAGACCACCACCATCAGCGACGGCCAGGGCCGCATCTTGTGGTCCGGAGCCGACCGGCCTGGTCGCCAGCACGATCAGACTGCCATGCGCATCGAGGGCATCGCCGAGCAGCTCCGTCTCCACCCGCAGGTAAGAGCCGAGGTCGACGGGTACTCGGTCGAGTGCTGTCTGGGTGGTGGTGCTCTTCGCTCAGAACCGGAACCAGGACGGCGTGGCATGTCCT
Organism: Protofrankia sp. BMG5.30; assembly: GCF_001983005.1. Taxonomy (NCBI): domain Bacteria; kingdom Bacillati; phylum Actinomycetota; class Actinomycetes; order Frankiales; family Frankiaceae; genus Protofrankia; species Protofrankia sp. BMG5.30. The sequence continues at coordinate 65,176 of NZ_MOME01000024.1, forward strand.
CGACCACCTGATCACCGACGACCGACAGCCTGCCGGATAATCGCCGTGGCGGCTTCCGGCCGTATTCCGGTCGCCCCGCTGAACCTCGTATACCGCTGGGATAACAGGACGTGGCAGTCTTTCACGTGCGACATCGGGGGAAGGCGGGCTTGTGGCCGTCGTGGCCCCTCACGACGGCTGGCAGCGGGCCGTCCAGACGGCGAGCTCGGTGCGGGCGGCCACGGTCTCGCGGTGCTCGGGTCCCAACGCCTGTTCGAACAGCGCCAATACCGCGGCGAACTGGTCCCGGGCACCCGCGGGATCCCCCGCCTCACCGGTCCAGTGGGCGAGGTTGCGCTGGTCGAGCAACGTGTCCGGATGGTTGGGGCCGAGGACCCGCTGGTGGATCAGGAGCAGGACAGCGTACTGGTCGCGGGCCATCGCGGGGTCTCCCGCCTGACCCACCCAATAGGCGAAGTTACCCCGGGCGACCAAGGTTGCGGGATGCTCAGGACCCGAGACCCGCTCACGGATCGGTAGTAACTGTGCGTACTGATCGCGGGCGGCGGCAGGGTCACCCGCCTTGCCGGTCYACCAGGCGAGGTTGGTGCGGACCCACAGCGTGYCGTGATGCTCCGCGCCGGACACCCGCTCGTGGACGGTGAGCAGTGCCGAGCACATGTCGCGCGCGGCCACKGGGTCCCCAGCCTCCCCGATCCAACGGGCATACTGATCACGGGATTCGAGAACATCTGGGTGTTCCGATCCCAGAACCCGTTCCCTGATCGGCAGAAACGCGGCGTAGTGAGTGCACGCGCCCGCCACATCGCCAGCCTGCCCGGTCCAGAACCCGAGATTCGCCCAGACATACAGGGTGTCCGGATCATCCTCACCCGCGACGCGTCGCCACCGGGGCAGGATGGACAGGCACAGGTCGCGCGCGCCGGGCCAGTCGCCGGCCTGCCCGGTCCAGTCCGCGAGACGGGCCGCGACCAGCAGAGTCCGCAGGTCGTCAGCGCCTAGGGCCCTGCTGCAGACGGGCAGCAGCGCCGCGAGCATGTCGCGCGCGCCCCCCGGATCCCCGGCCTTCCCGGTCCAGTTGGCGACGGCGGCACGCGTACGCAGAGCGGCAGGATGTTCGGCGCCCAGCCGTCTCACGGTGTCGTTGTGGACGTCCTCCTGCACGATTTTCGCCGTCCGGTAGTCGCCACTGGCGTCGAGATACTCGAGGAGTTTCAGGACGCCGGGACGGTCCGGACTGAACACGGTACGTGCGTGGGGAGCCAGCATGGCGTAGGCAGGCCACGTCCTGGACCGGTGGGGTTCATCCGGCAGCGCGGCCTCCACCAAGGCCGCCACCACGCCGCGCAGGACGTCGCGACGTTCTTCGGGCAGCTGACCGGCGATGACCGCCCCGACGAGGCGGTGCAGCTGAACCGTGTCCCCGCTACGGCGGGCCAGGGAGTAGGCCAGCGCGTCACCGACCACATCGTCGAGGTCGAGCCGGGGATGGGTACCGGTGCACGCCTGCGCCAACGGGCCGTCGAGAAGATCGGGATGGTCATCGAACAGGGCCAACGGGATCGGTTCGGGAGCCAGCAGCGCACACAGTGTCAGCAGCTGCACGGTGGCCGGGGTGTCGGCCTGCAGCCGTTCCAGCGCCATGGACCATGCGGTGGCGATGGTGCCGGCATAGAAGGGATCGCCCCCCTTGCCCAGCAGCGTCGTACGCCGGGTACGGAACTTCGTAAGGTAACCGGCGGGATCCATCCGGGTCGTGGTGAGGTAGCCGGCGGCCTGCGCCAACGCCAGGGGCAGATCACCCAACTCGGCGGCCAGCGCGTCGGCTACTGCCGCGTCCAGGCCGGGAAGACGGYGGGTCAGGAACGCCACCGCCTCAGCCCGTTCAAACACATCCACGTCGACCCCGGCGGCGAGTGCCTCCCAGCCTGGATTCCGGGATGTGATCAGCACATGGCCCGGTCCGCTCGGCAGCCAGTCCCGCAAGGTGACGGGATCCTCGGCGTTGTCGAACACCACCAGCCATCCCACCCGACGGCCCAGGGCGGCGAGCACGACGGCCGCGATGTCGGATACCACTCCATCGGTCGACAGACCCAGCGGGCCCGCGAGCGCGGCGAACTTCTCGCCGACCAGGAGAGTCTGTTCCGCGTCGATCCACCAGACCAGTGTGTATTCGGCGGCATGCCGATGGGCGTACTCGACGGCCAACTGGCTCTTGCCCACCCCGCCCATGCCGTGCAGGGCGGTCACCGCCACCGGCCCCGACTCCAGTTCGGTACGGATCCGGTCGAGTTGGGACTGGCGGCCGGTGAAATGCCGGTTGCGACTCGGCACGTTCCACACATCGGGCAGCCGCCCGGGGAACATCGGCTCCATCCCCGTCGCGGTGACCGTCGGTTGGGCGGGCCCGCCGGGAAAGATCGGCTCCACCGCCGGCTTACTCCGCTCCCCACGTGCTGCGGTCACCAGCCGCCCGGCCGCGATGTCCCGGTCGAGGCCGAACAGGTCCACGCTGACCAGCTGACCCAGCAGCCCCGGCCGATCACACTCCTCCACCCGGAACACCAGCAGCTTGCGCGCCCGCCCGGACGGGTCGGCGGCCCATGCGGCCTGCCACTCCGCCTCCGTGAACGCCGAGGACAGGTAGGCCGTCGACAGCACAGCGATCGTGCGAGCCGCGACCTGTGCCGCCTGATGCATCTCGGTGACGAAATGACTACCTGCGGAGAAGTCCCAGGCCTGGATCCGCACCCGGTAGCCGGCGTCCTCCAACACCCAGGCGATCCACTCCGCCCACCCCTGATCGGCTCTGGTGTAGGAGACGAAGAAATCCACCCCCGACAATGGCGACCTCGCCAGGCCCTGCACAGCGCCGCCGCCTGACGTCGGGACCCCTGTGCCCATAGCCGCATAGCCTGCCACAGTAGCCACGAACCGTCGCAACCCAGACGCGTACCGGACAGCCGAACGGGCTGGCACCCGAGAGGCCCGCCCACTTCCCGGGTGCCAGTAGCTCGGCGGGCGGTGAGGACGACCCGGCAATAGCGGATGGCCTCGACGTCGGCTGCCCGCCTGGTCGTCTCCTGGAGCTGGATCGGCTTGCCGGCCGCCGGGTTATAGCCGGCGAAAACCGCGACCCGGAACGACTCGCTGGGGAGCCGCTCCACGTGACTCTTCTGGTCAKGCTGCCGCCGTGTTCACGGACGGGGCGTTGCTGAGTCACCGGCCCATACGCCACGACGTATTCCACACGGATCAATCGGCGAGGCTCGCTACCGATCGTCGATGCGTGCAAGCGCCTGCCGGAGATGCTGTGTGCGGGAGGGGGGACTTGAACCCCCACGCCCGAAGGCGGCAGATCCTAAGTCTGCTGCGTCTGCCATTCCGCCACTCCCGCGCACGTGCTGCCAGGTACGGCGTACCACAAGGTAGGTGCCGCAGGTATCACGTACCGCCAGCTACAGGGTAGCGATCGCTGGCCACGAACCGTCCAGCCGCCCAGCTCAGCCCATGGGCTGGACGGTGCGGGCGAGGGCGCGGAAGGCGGTGGTGATCCATCAGATCGGGCCCTGGTTCGCGTCACGGCAGGTGGACGGCCGGGTGGAAGACTGGCGGGTGTGCTTCGGAATGTGACCGCCACCCGGTATGCGACGCCGCTGCGTGAGGGCGGGAGCCTGCCCGGTCTCATGGAGGCCGACGATCTCGGGACCTGGGTCGTGAAGTTCCACGGCGCCGGTCAGGGGGTCAAGGCGCTGCTCGCCGAGGTCGTTGCCGGGGAGCTGGCCCGCGCCCTCGGCTTCGCCGTGCCGGAACTGGTCGTCATCGACGTCGATCCCGAGCTCGGCCGGGTCGAGCCCGACCAGGAGATCCAGGAGCTGCTGCGCGCGAGCCCCGGAGCGAACCTCGGGATGGACTACCTGCCGGGCTCGATCACCTACGATCCGCTGGCGTTCACGGTGGACGCCGGCCTCGCAGCCCGCGTCCTGTGGCTGGACGCGCTCGTCCTCAACGTCGACCGATCCTGGCGGAACCCGAACCTGCTGCTGTGGGGTGGCCGGCTGTGGCTGATCGACCATGGCGCCGCGCTCTACCCGCACCACGACTGGACGCGGGCGAAGGGCACGCTCGACCGTGCCCTGCCCCAGTGGAACCAGCATGTYCTGCTTCCGGCCGCCGGGGAGCTGGCGGTCAGTCTGCCGGCCGCCGACGCGGCTCTTGCCCCCGCGGTGACCGAGGAGCTGTTGCGCGACGTGCTTGCGCTGGTGCCCGACGCCTGGTTCGGCATCGACGCCAATGCCGACGCTGATGCCGCGCGCTATGTCGACTGGCTGCACACCCGGGTCAGCGGCAGCCGCCCGTGGGTCACCGCGATGCTGGCAACGGACCGTCCAACCCGGTCGGCGGATCGTGGGACGGGACCGCCGGAGTGGCTCCGACGCCGGCTACCGTCACGGCCCGCTCACGCTCCCACCACCAGCCCGCCAGCCCCCGGCCGCCACAGGGACGGCGACCATGGGAGCAATGGCTGTGAGGATGGGCGCCGTTCCGCGGACGACAGGGCCACGGACAACACAGCCGGGGACGGTAGGACAGCGGATGGCAGAGCCGGGGACGACAGGGCCGGGGACAGCCGTGGCTGATCTGTTCGAGTACGCGGTCATCCGGGTCGTGCCCCGGGTCGAGCGCGGCGAATACGTCAACGTCGGTGTCGTGCTGTGGTGCCAGCGGGCCGGTTATCTGGCGTCCAGGTACGCGCTGGACGTCGACCGGCTCACCGCGCTCGACCCCTATGTGGACCGTACCGTCATCGCGRCCCACCTGGACGCGCTGCGACGGGTCTGTGCCGGCGGCGCGCAGGCGGGCGCGCCAGGGTCGCTGTCAGCCGGTGAACGGTTCCGCTGGCTGACATCGCCGCGCAGCACAACCGTCCAGACCTCACCCGTACACAGCGGCCTCACCCACGATCCGGCCGCCGAACTGGAGCGTCTGATGAGCCTGCTGGTCGATCCCCCCGGCCCACCAGACAATGTTGGTGGCATGCGTCCGCTCAGGCGACGTCGAGCATGATGGTGATCTCTTCGGGGGCGCCGTCGTCTTCGAGGACCATGACGACGGAGTCCCGAAGATCTGCCAGGGCCTCTTCGCGGGTGTCTCCGTTGCCGTTGCACCCAACGCGGCCGACGTAGGCGTGGGCGCACCAGACGCCGTCCTCGTCCTGTTCCACCGTGTAGGGGATGTGCACCGCGCGGCTCATGGCAATCAGAATACGTTTGCCGGTTCCCGGTGGACGTGGGCTCGCCCGGTCGGGTGGCACCCGGTGGGGCGGGGCTGTCATCGGTGACCGCGGTCCCGCCCGTTGATCGCGGTCACGTCGACAGGTATCCCGGGACGGCCGGGGYCACCCACGGCCCGGACCGTCGTCGGATCGGATGCGCCGTACGCCGCCTGCCACAGCCTGCTCCGGCGCACCCGAGGTTTCCCATACCCAGGCTGCCTGACCGGCTGCCGTGTGTGAAGGGGCCTACGGCACGTGCGCCATGTCACTTTGGCGACTGTCACGGGGCCGTTGTTCTGCTCGCGGCCGGCAAAGATACCTGAAGACCGGTGATGAGCAGGCATGTCCCGGTTTCGGCTGCCCCGCCACCACAGCGATCATCGACGTCGGCCGGGTGCGCGCAGCATGATCGTTGTGATTCTGATGCTGTGGGAACAGCGCTGAAATTACAACGATCATGCCGCTGGCCGAGGCTGACGCGGGTTGGGTGGTCACCGCACCGGCGGGGTGGCTGGTCAGATGGACGACAGGCCGAGGTCGCGGATGATTTTGGCGACGTGGCCGGTCGCCTTGACGTTGTAGAGCGCCTTCTCGATCCTGCCGTCGGCGTCCAGGACGAAGGTCGAGCGGATCACGCCCACGGTCTTCTTGCCGTAGAGCGTCTTCTCACCGTATGCGCCGTAGGCGGCGAGCACGGCCCGGTCCGGATCCGACAGCAGCGGGAAGGTCAGTTTCTCGTTGTCGTGGAACTTCACGAGTTTCGCCGGCTTGTCGGGGGAGATCCCGAGCACGTCGATGCCGGCGTCGTTCAGCAGCGCGAGACTGTCCCGGAAGTCACAGGCCTGCTTGGTGCACCCGGGCGTGGAGGCGGCCGGGTAGAAGTACACGACGACCCGTCGTCCCCGGTAGGACGACAGCGACACCTCGTTGCCGTCAGCGTCGGGGAGGGTGAAGTCGGGGGCGCTGTCACCGGAGGTGAGACGGGCAGCAGCGGCGGTCTCGGTCATGGCCGGAAGGTAGCTGGACGGGTCCGGCACCGCAAACCCCACCCCTCCGAAACCAACCCGGTGTGCCTTTTTCGCACGTTGTCCCCTGGCGTCGCTGCCCGGCCAGCTGGTCGCGGCGGGGAGGGCCGCAGGGCAGGCTGTCAGGGCGGGCTGCCCAGCGGCTCGACGCCCGCGAGCGTGGCCACACCCACGAACGCGGCCGGATCCACCTGGCCGGCGGCCCATCTGCGCAGCTCGTTTATGATCAGAATGGCCAGGTCGACGTCCGCGTCGGCGTCTGCGTCGGCGTACACCATCGGGTCGATCACGACGTCCATGATGACCAGGAAGGTCCGGCCGTCCCCGACGATCCGGCCGCAGCCCACCGCCCGGCCCGGCTCGTCCGCGGCCTCCACGCACAGGCCGGCGAGGCTGCCGTCGATGGCGTCCTCCGCCGCCTCGGGGCCGGGGTCGGGCAGACCGCCGGCGGTACGCAGCCGGCGCAGCTCCGCCACCGTCGGCATCCGGTGGACGACGATGAAGCCGCCCACCGACAGTGACAGGGCGTGCGCGGCAGAACCGTTCGCGCTCGCGCCCGCCGCCCCCGCCGCCGGCTCGACGAGCGCCGGATGGGTGGACACCGGGCCGGGCCGACGCCCCACCAGCAGGGTGTCGACCGCCGGGTGTCCGCGATCGTCGGTCCGCAGCGGGCTGCGGACGCGGCCGGCCCGGCTGATCCGCAGGGGCGGGCCGGCGGCCAGCTCCGTCAGCAGCTCGTCGGCGTCGAACAGGAGCTCGGGGTCGGCGGGGGTGACGTTCTCGTGCCGCAGGTTCGCCCGGTCGTGTCCGATGACCAGCAGCGTCCCGCCCGGGACGATCGCGTCGACCGCGCAGCGCAGCACGTCCCGCCGCTGCTCGGGCTCCAGGTGTAGGTAGCAGATGGTGACCAGCTCGTAGGACGCCGGTCGCGGCGTCCAGACCATGACGTCGGCGTGGATCCACTCCGGTGTCACGTCGAAGCGGCGGGAGAGCTCACGTGCCTTGCGGATCGCGACCTGGGAGAAGTCCACGCCGGTGACCCGCCAGCCCTGGGTGGCGAGCCAGACGGCGTTGCGGCCCTCGCCGCAGGCGAGGTCCAGGGCGCGTCCCGGGGTGAGCCCGGCGAGATGTTCGATCACGACCTGGTTCGGCTCGGCGGTCCACAGCAGGCCGGTACCGGCATGCCGGCGGTCCCACTGGGCGGCATTCATAGTCGCTATCTCACCTCGGGTGGCCACGATCTGCCGCATCGTGGCCACCCGAGGATCGGTCAGCCGGTGGCTGCCGGTGCGGGAGCGGCGGCGGCGCTGGTCACCGCGGCGGTGAAGCCCTGAGGGGTCAGAGCCTGCGGGGACAGTTGCCGGCCGTTGACGAGCACGGTCGGGGTGCCGGTCACACCGCGTTTGGACGCGTCGTCCTCGACTTTCGCGACATAGCCGTTGTAGGTGCCGTTACGCACCGCCTCGACGAACGCGGGGGATGTCAGGCCCACCCTGGCGCCGAATGCCGTCAGCGCGTCGTTCTGATATCCGCCGCTGTGCTCGGGCGGCTGGTTGGCGTAGAGAATGTCATGGTACTCCTTGAATTTTCCTTCCTGCGCGGCGGCCGCGGCGGCGTTCGCCGCCCGGACGGACTCCGGCCCGAGGAAGGACATCATGTGATAGACGGCCCTGATCCGTCCGTCGCTGATCATTTGCTGGATGTTCGGGCCGAGCGTGCTCTCCAGCTCCTGGCAGATCGGGCACTGGAAGTCCTCGTAGAAGTCCACGGTGACGGGGGCGTCCGCCCGGCCGACGACGATTCCGTTGTCGGTGCCRGTCGCGGTCACCGGCAGCACCACCGGCGCGGATTCCGTCCGGTTGCTCTGGACGGCGACGCCGATCAGCGCGGCCACCGCGAGCAGGGCCACGACCACCGATCCGACGATGGCCCGTTGCCGCCGCCGCGCGCGGGCGGCTTCGGCTGCCCGGGCCTGGGCCGCCTTCTCCCGCCGGCGATCGTCCCGCGGGGACTTCTCCAGCCGGGGGTCCTCCCGCCGGGTGTCGTTCCGGTTCCGGCGGACGTCGTTTCCGGCCTGCCTCGTGTCGTCCTGGGCCTCGTCCCGCCCTGTGTCGTCCTGGGTGGGCCCGGGCTGCTGCGCGGCGGAGCCACCCGGCCGGGAGGCCGACCGCGCGCCGGCCGGCCTCCCGGCCGGGTTTCCGCTCCGCTTCCCGCCTGACCGGTTCTTCCTGCTCTTTCTGGACGCGGTACTCATCAGCTCTCCGAAGTCCTGCGACGGCTCGATGACATGGGCCTGCGGCGGCATATTTCGATCATGGACGCACTGTCTGCGGCCCCTCGACGGCCGGTGGGCGCGTGCCTCGTTCGAGGAGGCGGTCGACGGTGAGCGCACCGGCTGGCAGGYAGACCACCAGGACGCTCGCGGCGAGCAGCAGACCGTCCCGGATGATCTCCCCGGTGTAGTGGGTGGGCGCGCCGGCGGTGAGGTCCCCGCCGGTGGAGAAGCAGCCGCAGTCGATGCGCAGGCCCCGCGCGGCGGCCGAGGCGATCGCCGCGATGTAGACGGCGAGCAGCAGCGTGGAGACGGCGGCGCTCACCCGCACCGCCAGCCCGACGAGCAGCAGCAGGCCGAGCGCGATCTCCACGAACGGGACGGCGTAGGCGAACGGGTGCACGAGCGCCTCGGGCAGGATGCGGAAGGCCCGGACCGACCGCACCATCCCCTGCGGGTCGCCGATCTTGACCAGGCCGGCGGCGAGCCAGAGCCCCGCCAGCCCGAGGCGTAGAAGCGTGGAGACGGTGGCCAGCACCAGCGGTACCCGTGAGCTGGCCGCAGCGGCCCCGGCGATCGTCCTTCYGGCCGTTGTCCGCTGATTCGTCATTGTTTCATGTGGTCTTTCCGGTATTGACCAGGATCGGGAGGTCATGGGCGTAGTCGGCGACCTGGGTGCCCGCCAGGTAGACGACCCTGGCCCGGTCGTCCGTGGTGAAGGCCATGACCTGTGTGCCATGCGTGACGGTGAAGATCCCGTTGGGCTGACGTACCGGATCCTCCAGCGGGATGCCGAGCGCGTCCGCCTGCGCGCGTATCTGTGCCAGGGTGCCCCGCACACCGATGAAGGACGGGTCGAACTGGTTCAGCCAGCGGCTGAGCACCTCGCCGGTGTCCCGCTCGGGGTCGGTGGTGACGAACACCGTGGCGATCCGCGACCGGACGGATGCCGGCACCGTGTCGAGGRCCGCCGCGATGTCGGCCATCGTCGTCGGGCAGACGTCCGGGCAGTTGGTGTAGCCGAAGAACAGCAGGGTGACCTTCCCTGCTGTCCGGGAACGCAGGTCGAACGGGGCGCCGGCGGTGTCGACCAGGTTCAGCGCGGGTTTGTCGACCGGTTGCGCGAGCGCCGTGCCACGCAGCTCGTTGGTTGCCCCGGAGTCGTCCACGATCGTGACCGCGGACTCGGTACCGGACGCACACCCGGCCAGGAGGAGCGCGAACGCCATCACCAGCGGTACCGCGAACAGGCGGCGGCGGGCAGGAGGACGCGGACGGCCCCCGCCGGATCCTCGGCCAGGCGGATCGGTACCAGGGCGGGCACCCGCCGTACTGTCGGCGTCGTCGCCGACAGCTTCGCCGACAGCTTCGCCGACAGCTTCGCTGACGGCTTCTCCTRCATCTTGCGATGTACGCACCCGGGCCTCGCTCCTCGATCCGTACCCTTACCGCCGGACGGCTCCTTGTGTGGACTGACGGATAAGCCCTACGGCTCGGTTCCACCTCCGGCCGTGTCGGACGCCCGGGCCGTGGGCCATCACCGTGGGCCATCAGTGGAACAGTGGGCCATCAGTGGAACAATCGCATGTGCCGGTCCCGCCGGGAGYGGGCGCTCCTGGCGGTGAGTCACCCGCGAGTCACCGGTATCCGCTGGCATCCGCCCGTGCCTGCCGGCGTGACCGCTGCCCGGCCGAGCCCTGTCGCGATCTTCGGTGACGCGGGACAGTCGTCTACGAAGGTACGCGACCGGCTTCTTCGGCAACGATCTCCGATGACGTGGGGACGGTGGCCCGGCGCGGGTGAGCTCGGCCGCTCGACCGCTGTTTTGCCGCGCGTCCGGGCGGCCCTTCTGGCACGATTGTCATCAGATCCTGTCGTAGATCCCGGCGTCATCCGACGTCGATGTCGTCGCTCATGGTCGTCATATAGTGTGATTCATGTTATATCCGGCATGTTCCGGTGGATATTCTGGTACGCCTGAACGGCCATCCTGGGATGTGGAGGAGGTCTCGACGGTGGCGTTCTGTTCGGGTCGACGACAACGCCATTGACCACAACGCCGTGCTGCTGACGACAGCGTTGCCGGTCCGGCGAAGCCGACGTGGTACGTTCAGGAAGCGCCGGTGAAGATCCAACAGATATACCCAGGCAGTCATCGCGCGTGGAGGAAAGGGCGACATCGGTGCCGCAGGACCCGGCTGCGATTCAGCAGCAGATCGAGAATACCCGCGCCGAGCTCGCGGTCACCTTGGACGCCATCGCCGAGATCGTGAGCCCCAGAAGGGTCGCGGAGCGGACTGGCGAGCAGATCAGAGGCAGGGTCGCCGAGCTGCGCCAGAAGATGATCACGAGCGGCTTCGGTGGCCCGCCCGCCATCACCGCGGACTCCAGCGTCGCCGGCAACGGTTACGGCACGCCGGCCGACAGGCGTGAGCTGGTCGCCGGGCTTGACACGGGTCCGGTCGTGCAGCGCGTCGTCCGATGGGACAGGGTGGCCGCCGTCGGGAGCGGCGTGCTGGTGCTGTTCGTCAGCGTTCGCCGCCGCAGGCGCCGCCGCGCCCGCGTTCTGTGACGTTCTACGGCATTCCGCGAGGGCCGGGCAGGCCCGCTCTTGTCGTATGACGTAATGCTGTAGTTCCGTAATGCCATCCAGTGCCAGAAAAGCGGACTTCCGCCTGTTTCTGGCAATATTCCGCCGATAGCGACCGTACCGGCCGGGTGACGGCCAGTGCGGGCCTGAAGCCGTGCTGTGCCGACTGTTCTGGGCCGGTTCTCCGTGCCGGCCGTTCTGTGCGGACCGCTGTGCTTCGTGTCCGCCCGCCCCGAGCGCGTCCTCCCGCGCCGTCCGGGTTGCCGGCCCGCCCGAGTTCCCGCGCTTCCCGCTGTCGTCGTGGTGCCTGCTGGCCGGGGGTTTCCGGCCGTCCGTGCTTTCGACGAGCCGTCGCCCGCCGCTTTGTTCACCGGTACCGTCCATGCTTGTGGGATCTCATATATGGATGGTCGGCCGCCCACGTTGCCCGAGATTTTCGCCGCTTGTACCCAGCCGGCGACCGGTGGGCGACGGAATGCCCGTCCAGTTCGGGGACCCGGCTTTGACGCATTCGTAGACTTGACTTGTTCCAGACAGCGGCGAAGGCTGGCCGGTGTGAACAGTGAGGATGCCGCCGGGCAACTGCGCTCGGCCGGGCTGCGGGTGACCGCGCCTCGGCTGGCGGTGCTCGCGTCCCTGGCCGAAGGCGCGCACCTGAGCGTGGAGACGATCGCTCAGGGCGCCCGTGCCCGGCTCGGCTCGCTGTCGCTGCAGGCCGTGTACGACAACCTGGACGTGCTCGCCGCCGCCGGGCTGGTGCGCCGGTTCGAACCGGCGGGCCACCCGGCCCGGTTCGAACTGCGGGTCGGTGACAACCATCACCATCTCGTCTGCCGGGTGTGCACGGCCGTCTACGACGTCGACTGCGTGATCGGCGCGCGGCCGTGCCTGTCGCCGTCGGACGACCATGGTTTCGTCATCGACGAGGCCGAGGTGACCTTCTGGGGGATCTGCGCCGACTGCCAGGCCAGGGCCATCGCCGACGTTGGGGGCGGCGCCGGCTCCGGAGCCAGGGCCGACGTCAATGCCGATGCCAGGGCCAACGCCGATGCTGGCACCGCTGGTGACGCCGGTGCCGACGGCAGTGCGCCTGCCGGGGCGCGGCCGCGGCGGGCCGTTCCGAGCGTGCGGGAGAGCTGACCTCCCGGCCACGCGGCTGATGTCCCGGCCACGCCGGGAGAACCGACAGCTGACATCCGTCGACTTTCCGGCGGGCACGGGCGGGTAGGACCCCGGGAGTCCGAATCCGGCGCGAGCCGCCCGGCCGTCGGCAGGGACCCGTCCCACCGACGGTCGGGACGCGACGACAGAAGACAACAGGAGTGAGTTTTTGATGACTGACTCTCGACCACCTGTAACCACGACCGACGCGGGTATCCCGGCACCGAGCGACGAACACTCCCTGTCTGTCGGCCCGAACGGTCCGTTGCTGCTCCAGGATCACTACCTGATCCAGAAGATGGCCCAGTTCAACCGGGAACGGGTGCCGGAACGGGTCGTTCACGCCAAGGGCGGCGGTGCGCACGGCTATTTCGAGGTGACCGCGGACGTCACCCCGTACACGAAGGCGGCCTTTCTTTCCGAGGTGGRCAGGCGCACCGACGTGTTCATCCGGTTCTCCACCGTCGCGGGTGAGCTCGGCAGCGCCGACACGGTTCGTGATCCGCGTGGTTTCGCCATCAAGTTCTACACCGAGGACGGCAACTACGACCTGGTCGGCAACAACACGCCGATCTTCTTCGTTCGGGACCCGAGCAAGTTCTCCGACTTCATCCACTCCCAGAAGCGGCGGTCCGACACCCACCTGCGCGACAACAACATGCAGTGGGATTTCTGGACGTTGTCCCCCGAGTCCGCCCATCAGGTGCTCATCCTGATGAGCGACCGCGGGACGCCGCGCAGCTGGCGGAACATGAACGGTTACGGCAGCCACACGTTCATGTGGGTGAACGAGGCGCACGAGCGGTTCTGGGTGAAATACCACTTCAAGACCGAGCAGGGCATCGACAACTTCACCGACGCCGAGGCGAAGGCGGTCGTCTCCGTGGACCCGGACTTCCACCTCCGGGACCTGGCGTCGTCGATCCAGCGGGGCGACCATCCGGCCTGGCGGCTGGAGGTACAGATCATGYCGTTCGCGGACGCCGCCACCTACCGGTTCAACCCGTTCGACCTGACCAAGGTCTGGCCGCACGGGGACTACCCGCCGATCACGATCGGGCGGATGGTCCTCGACCGCAACCCCGAGGACTACTTCGCCGAGGTCGAGCAGGCGGCGTTCGAGCCGGCGAACCTGGTGCCCGGCATCGGCGCGAGCCCGGACAAGATGCTGCTCGGCCGGCTGTTCTCCTACCCGGACACGCATCGTTACCGGATCGGCCCGAACTACCTGCAGCTACCGATCAACCGCCCGAAGGTGCCGGTGCACTCCTACAACAAGGACGGCGCCATGCGCTACCAGCCGTCCCACGACCCGGTGTACGCGCCGAACAGCTACGGCGGCCCCAGGGCGGACACGGCCCGGTACGGCGAGGACGCGGTCTGGCGGGCCGACGGCGACTTCGTCCGGGCGGCGTACACGCCGCGCCGCGACGACGACGACTTCGGCCAGGCCGGGTCGCTGTACCGCGACGTGATGTCCGATACCGATCGGGAACATCTGGTCTCGAACATCGTCGGCCACGCGTCCCAGGACGTCACGTCGGAGGTCCAGCGCCGGGTGGTCGAGTACTGGCGCCAGGTCGACCCGGACCTCGGCGCCCGCGTCGCCAAGGGCCTCGGCACCGGCTGACCAGCCCTTTTCCTACGCGTTTCCTACTCGCAGGCCGGGCCTCATCCGACGGCCCGGCCTGCGGCCCTCCCGGGCAGAGCCGTGCTGCGCGGGCATCGGTCTACAGGATGCCGCGGCGGCGCAGGACGGTCAGGGCGGCGATGCCGGGGAGGACGGGGAGCCAGTAGCTGATCAGCCGGTACACCAGGACGGCCGCGAACATGGACACGGCGTCGCCGCCGGCGGCGGCGAGGCCGATGGCGAGGGCGGGCTCGAGCGCTCCGATGTTGCCCGCGGTGGGTACCGCGCCGGCCACCACCGCGCCCACCAGATAGATGGTCGCTACCGACAGTAGCGATACGGAGCCGCCGAAGGCCCAGACGCAGGTGGCCAGCGCCACGATCTGTGTCACCTTGGTGGCAGCGGCCGACAGCAGCAGCACGGCGGTGCGCCGGGGGGAGCGTGCGAGCAGCGCCAGATGCTGGCCCGCGCCGCGCAGCGCCGGCCCGAGCCGGCCGCGGATGCGGGGGTGCAGGCCGGCCACGACACAGCCGACCAGGCACAGCGCGACACCGCCGAGGGCGGGTCCGGAGCCGACGCTCGCCGTGACCGACCTGATGGGCGCGATCACCGCGTCCTGCGTGCCCGAACCGCCGACCAGCGCGGCGGTGAGCGCGATCCCGCCCACGTGGGCCAGGGCGAAAACAATCTTGACTGCGGCCACCGCGCTCAGGCAGGCCGAGCAGGTCAGCTTCTGACGTTCCAGATAGCGGATGTTCACGGCGATCGCGCCCAGGCCCGCCGGCAGCACCCGGTTGGCCGCCGCCGCGGCCAGTTGCACCGCCACCGCCGTGCGCAGCCGCAGGGGCAGCCCACTGGCCGCCCGCAGGGCCAGACCGTTGGCCAGGAAGAAGCAGGACGAGGCAAGCCCGCACGCCACCAGCCATGGCCAGGTCGGCACGGGGACGCTCGACAGTCTCGCCCCGACCTCCGTCCGGAACCGCATGACCAGCATGACGGCCGTCGGAACGGCGAGGGCGACCACGACCAGCGTCCAGGGATGGCGCAGCCAGCCCATCCGCAGACGGGGGCGCAGCGTTCCGGAAAGTGCGAGTGGGCTCACCATCTGCTCATCAGGCAGGCCTGACAGCGGCGGGCGTGTGACCTGCCGTGGTGAGATAGCTGCTGGCTGTGCGGTGGCGACGGCGCTGCCGTCGACCGTCGCCCTTGCGGGGGCTGCCGTCGCGGTAGCTGCCCGGCTGGGCGTCATGGCGCCAACAGTAGATCGGAATTCATAACGGATGCTGAACAACGTACATCCTGTGATGGGATCTTCTTCTACCTGCCCCGTCGGGCGAGGGATGGCACCGATTGGCCAGGAGGCCGTTTCATGCCGGTACGGAACAGAACCGGCGGCGGCCGGCTTGCACGCAGAGGTACGTCATGTCGCCCGAAAATGACGTGCACCGGTAATCCGCCGCCGGGTGACCGGGATCACAGAACCCAGCGAAACCTTCAGCATCCGAGGAAAGGCAGGACCGTGACAGATCTGCGTGACCTACCGGTAACGACCCTTGCCGGTGAGAAGACGACCTTTGGTGCGTTGGCGGACGGGCGTGCCGCGCTCRTCGTCAACGTGGCAAGCCGGTGCGGCCTCACCCCGCAGTACGCCGGTCTGGAGAAACTGCACGAGGAGCTCGCCGGCCGCGGATTCACCGTGATCGGTTTTCCGAGCAACCAGTTCGGTAGGCAGGAGCCGGGCACCGCGGAGGAGATCGCGACCTTCTGCTCGACGACCTACGGGGTGACGTTCCCGCTGAGCGCGAAGATCGAGGTCAACGGCGAAGGCCGTGACCCGGTGTACGCCGAGCTGACCCAGGCCGCCGACGCGGAGGGGCGGACCGGCGACATCGCCTGGAACTTCGAGAAGTTCGTGGTCGCGTCGGACGGCAGGGTCGCCGCCCGCTTCGGCCCGCGCACGGAGCCGCACGACCCGGCGCTGCGCCAGGCGATCGAGGCGGTTCTGCCCGCCTGATTCCCCTTTCGGCCCTGGCCCCTGTCCCTGGCCTCGGCCTCCGCTCCCGGTTGTGGCTCTGTCCTGTTTCTGCTTCCGGCCAGGCCCGCCCCGCCCCTGGTTCCGGTCCGGTGCTGGTCGTGGGGGCGTTGCGGTTACTCACTCGGCCCGGCTCTTTCTCAGTGCGGTCCGGCGGTCGTCCGGGGGAGCCCGTCCGGGCCGTACCAGGACGGCCGGTGAGTGCGCAGCCAGCGCAGGATGGCCGTCCGCAGGTACGTCGGCCGGAACTCGAACGTGTGGAGCGTGGACACCGAGACCGAACTGATGTCGATCGCCTCCTCCCGGCTGCCGATCTGTGCGAACGCGGGCAGCGCCGCGGCGAACACGACGTTGATCTCGTGCCAGCTCTGACCGGATTCGACGAACGTGTGCTCCACGCATCCGACGAAGTCCAGCGCGTGGGTCGCGAGTCCGGCCTTCTCCCGGATCGTGCGGCGCAGCGCCGCCTCCACACTCTCGCCGGGCTCCACGTTCCCGCCCGGCAGGTAGAACCAGGACCGCCCGCGCCGGTTGGCGATGAGTACCCGCTCACCGGAGATGAAGAGCATGCGGGCGCTCAGTACCGGGATGGCGTCGTGGGCCGGGCCGCCCAGGCCGTACGGGCCGCCCGCGGCGGCAGGGCGTTCCAGGTCGGCGACTGTCGGGTCCACGGCGATCGTCGGGTCGGCGGCCCAGGAAGCGTCCCTGCCGGGACGCGGTAACGGTCGGGCTGCCTGGTGGGATGTTGCGTCGTTGTTCTTGAGCATGGCTTTCCTCACGGGTGAAGGCGGGCTGGATCGACCACGTTCGGCTGATTCGGCTGCTTCGGGTACTTCGGGGCTGCTCCGGTGATGTTGCTGCTCGGTGATGTTGCTGCTCGGGGGATGTTGGGTCGGTGGGTGTCGCGTCTTCGAGGTGTCCGCGGCCGGTTCCTGGCGGGCCTTCGGCGTACTGGCGGCGTCTGACAGCACCGGACGGCACCGCGGACAGCGCCCGGCTCGGCCTTTTTCCGGTGTCAGGCCCCGGTTCGGCCTGRCTGCCGGTTCCCGCGGCGGCGGCCAGGCGGTCTATCCGTGGGTGCTCCTGACCCGCTGGACCGCCAGCGAGGACGGGTCGAGCCCGAGGATGTCCATCGCTTCCTGAACGACGGCCCGCTCGGCGGGGTCGAACGTGCCGTCCGAGCGTCCGATCACCGCGCCGAACTGCACGACCGACCGGGCCCGCGCCCGGTTGCCCCGCACCTTGGCGATCTCGCGCAGCGCCGCGGCCCGGCCGCCGGCGGCGTCCGCGCGCAGCGCGTCCACATGGGCGTCGAACAGGTGGACGAGCTCGTTGGGCGGGAAGGCGCTGAGCGTCCGGTCGGTGGTGACGATGTGCGCCATGGCGTCCCGCTCCCGCGCGTCGATCGTGCCGTCGGCGGCGGCGACGAGCGCGCAGATGGCGACCGCGGCGTCCCGGAACGCGGCGTCGTCGAGCTCGTGCCGCCGGGCGTGCAGTTGGGCCCGCAGCACGTGCACGGACTGGCTGAGATGGTTCCACCACGCGTCGGGCTCGTGCACCGGCAGCCCCTGCCACACCGGCCAGTGGTCCTCCAGCCAGCGGACCACCGCGACCGAGACGGCGGCGGGTGTCAGCGACCGTTCGTTGAAGTCCTCCAGGGCCAGCGGGACGAGCGCGGCGCCCGCGTGGGTGACCGGGGCGGCGGCACCGTCGGGCAGGTCGGCGGCGAACAGTGCGGTGACCGTGTGCTCCGCGTCCGGCCCGTGGTGCTCGACGCAGCCGACGAACTCGGTCGGGACGGCCGGGGAACCGGTCAGGGTGTGGACGTAGCGGGCCGCGGCCGAGGCGATCCCCTCGGCGGGCTCGACGTCGCCGCCGGGCAGGAGGTAGGCGGACACGTCGGACCGATAGTGCGCGACCAGGTAGCCACCGGTGTCGAGCAGGATCCGGACGTTCAGCCGGACATCCGTGGGAACGGGCATGTCGACCCCCTGATGACGGTTTCCCGCTGTCAGCGGCATTACGGACGAGTTGTTGCTGACCCRATGACATCATCCACCTGCCCAGGGTGGTTGCCCATTGGCAGGAAGCCGCCGATGAATACGACGGCACAGAGGTTGTAACCGAAAGAGGTTTGTGTTGCTGCGGCCGGTTACTTGAAAATTTTCAACCAAGATTTGTGACAGTGCTTTGACCTGCAGTGATGCATGATCTAGATCATATTGATGATCGATCCTGCCGTCGGGCGGCCTGCCAGGGGCCATCGGGGAACGGCCTGTCCAGTTCACGACAYGCGACCTCACGTCCTGTGGTCGTTACCTTCAGTAGATGGCCGCTGGTCCCCGGCGGGCTCGGCCCGCACCGTATCGTGATCCATCCACCCGGTCGCCGTCACTGATCTGATATTCCGTGGCGAGCCGTGATGCCGGTGGCAGGCTCGGGCAGGCGACAGGCCCGGCGGTGGTGACTCGGGGTGGCTGCCGCCGGGGGTGGTGGGTCAGCCGGGGGGTGGGGTGAACGTGGGGTGGGTGTCGTCGGAGCCCCGCCACAGGTAGGCGGTCAGCCTGGCGCCCTCGGCACGTTCGGCGGCCGGGTTGGCCGGCGGCGGCCAGCGCAGCTAGGTGTAGAGCAGGACGCGGTGCTGGTCGTAGGCGGCCTCGACCAGGTCACCGAACGTCTGCGCCCGGGCCGGGACCATCAGCGTCACGCTGCCGACGGCGACGGCGAGCCCGACGGGCAGCGCCAGCCAGGTGAACGGGGTGAACGCGCAGAACAGCAGCCCCCACACCGCGGTGGTGACCGCCGCGTCCAGGCTGGCGCGGGCTGCGAGCAGGTCGGCGCGGGTGGTCTCGGGCAGCGCCGGCCACAGCCGCGGCCACAGGATGATCGCGTCCAGGCCGTACTTGTCCAGCGGGCGGCCTTCGGCGGCGCGCAGGATGTTCCCGATCGGGGTGGGCAGGAAGTAGCCGGGCGGCGCCGGCGGCAGCGTTCCAGCCGGGTGTAGGCGGCGAGTTCGTCGGTGGTGGGGGTGCTCGGTGGGCGGACGCGGTCGTAGGCGGCCTGCCAGGCGGTCTGGTCGGCGGCGGCGCGGGCCGCGAGCCGGCCGGCCAGCCGGCGGCGGACGGGTGCGGTCCAGGCGGGCCAGTAGCCCTCCAGCAGCCGCAGCACCGGGGTGGCGGCGCGGGCGACGAGGATGCCGGAGGCGAGCACGGCGAGCAGGACGGTGAGGATGGCGGCGGTCTGCACGGCCGGGGTCTGCCGGTCCAGCCAGTCGGCCTGTTCGCTCAGTGTGTGCAGGCCGCCGCGGTGGTGGGTCCAGGCGGCGAGCCCGGCCAGCCAGAAGATCAGGGCGGGGGCGGTGACGGTGGCCCAGCGGTCGGCGAGTTTCCCCCCGACCGCCTCCCAGAACGCCCCCAGCATCAGGTCAGCCTCGCACCAGGCGGACCTGATGGGTGGGACAGTCCGGGATCGCGACGCCGACTTCGGGCCGGTACCAGGTGTAGTCACCGCGCGGGCAGACGTAGCGGCCGGCCTCGACCGGGCCGGGATCGCCCGGCAGGACGAGCGCGCCGCCGGTCTGCCGGTACAGGTAGCGGGGCTGATGGTAGGGCGGTCGGTAACGCGGCGCGTCCTCCAGAACCGTCCTGAGGAACCATGCGGTGGTCTCGTTGCCGTCGAGCAGCGCGCGGAGCTGGCGGGCAGCCGCCGCGTGGTCGGTGGGGGTGATGGCGGTGGCGGTGACGGCGGTGAGCTGGTTGGCGAGGCTGCGGTCCAGATCGGGGGCGGCCGGGCCGACCAGCTCGTCCAGATAGGGGCGGATCGCCCGAGCAGCCTCCAGCACCCCCTTGATCTCGTTCACTTCGCCGTCGTCGGTGCCCATCGGTTCTCCTCGTCGTACCGTGCGTCGTCCATACCGGGTGCCGGCCCGGGTGCGTGCCACCCGAGTGGGTGCGGGGTGTCAGGCGCCGGCGTGGATGTGCGGCGCCCACACCGACGGCTCGTGTGGCCACCGGTCACGTAGCCGCCGGGTCGCCGTATGCACCGCGACGGCCACATTGTCCGCGTCGGCGCCGTTGGTGCCGAGGAGGGTGTAGATGTGGTCGGCGATCTCCACGGCGTGCTGGTCGCCGATCGGCCACAGCGTCCCGATGACATGCCGGTAGCCGGCGAGTTGGAACGCCGCCGCCAGATTGATCACCTCGTCGGCCAGCCGACCGCCGGGGCGGGCGGTCTCGCAGGCGGACAGGAACGCCAGCTGGGCGCTGTCCAGGCGCAGCCGGGCGACATCCACGACCGTCAGCGGCCGCTGCTGATGGTCGGCGAGTAGCAGCCGGCTGGCCGAGGGGTTGGCCAGGTCGGCTTGGCCGTGGCAGGCGAAGTGCGCCCACCGGGCGGCCGGCAGCGCCGCCGTCACCGTGCCCCGGGTGGCGTCATCCCCGCCCAGCGGTTGGACCCGCTCGGGGAACCGCTCCCGCAGCTGACGAATCTCCTCCGCGGTGCCGGGCAGGTCGGACGCGCCAGGGGTACGGGGCATCCCGACCGCCACGATCCGTCCACCCTCCGCGCCGGGGAGAGGGCGGCGGGCGTGGATGAGAGCGCGGATCGTGGGGGTGGTCGAGCTGATCACCCGGTCCAGCACGGTCACCGGGGCCGGGTCGTGCCGGGTGTGGTGGTGGCCGGCGGCGTGGACCGGCAGGAACGCCAGCAGCCCGGAGACACACCACCACACCCGCAGCCCGCCCGCGTCCTCCGGCCGCCGCACAGCGGCCGGGCCCGGTCCGGTGGGGCCGGTCCTCTCCGGCGGGACGACTCCCGGGGTGCCGGTGGGGGCCGGCCGGTGATCCCGAGCCGGTCGAGGACCGGGCCGGCCAGGTTGTCCCACAGCCAGCCAAGGGTGTCGGTCAGTTGTTGTCTGTTGTCCGGTGTGTGGGGGCTGGCCAGCGCGGTCAGGAACGCGACGGTCTGCTCGTAGACCGCGGCGGGGGTGAGTGCGGGGAGGTCGACGGGGTCGAGCAGCCCGTCGGCGGTCAGGATCAGCGCGGACGACCCGAACTCGGACACGATCACCAGGATGATCGGTCCGGCGGTGGCGGCGGGCAGCAGGTCGGCCAGCCGGGGTGGGCGTAGGAAGTCCTCGAAGCCGGGCAGCCCGCGGATCCGCCCGATCGTGGCTTCAAGGGCGTCAGCGGCCCGTCGACGCCGCTCCCGCTCACCGTCGGTGAGATTGGCAGCCGGGATGGCCGAGGCTGCGCCGGCCGTATCGACCGCGACAGGCCCGGCGGCGGGCGTGGGCTGGTCGAGCTGGGCGCACAGGTCGGTGAACCGGCCGGCCAGTTCCGGATGACGGGCGGCCAAAGCGGTCAGGTCGGTCCGGGTGTCCAACGCCTGCCCCAGCAGCACCCCCCGGCCCTGCTCGAACAGCTCGACGGCCCGGGCGGGCTGCCCGGCGCGCAGCGCGCAGGCGGCGGCGTCCGCCCCCAGGCTGCCGAGTTCTGCGAGCAGCCCCTCCTGGTCGGTCCGAGCCAGGCTGCGGGGGATGAGCGGGGAGAGCAGGTCGATCGCCGCGGTGAACCCGGCCGTCGCCTGCTCCCACCGCCCCCCGGCAGCCGCCGACCGCCCCCAGCCGCGGGCCGCGCCCGCGCGTATCCGCGGTGGCGCCACCGCGACCGCGACCGCTTCCTGGCTGGTGGTGATCGCGTCGTCGAGGTCTGTCATCTCCCCGACCCGCTCGAACCGGGTCTGCAGTGCGGCGCCAAGGTTGGACAGGTACATGGCGCGGTCGGGGTGGTTGGTGGGGGTGGTTGGTGGGGGTGGCTGTGACTGCTTCTCGGACGGTGGTGATCGCGGCGTCGAGGTCCGCTAGTTCTCCGACCCGTTCGAACCGGGTTCGCAAGGCAAGGCCGAGGTTGGACAGCAAGCCGGCGTGGTTGGGGTGGTTGGTGGGGGTGACGGCTATTGCTTTCTGGTTGGTGGTGATTACGGCGTTGAGGTCCGCTAGAGCGCCGGTCATGGAACCATACGTATCCTCGCTAACGGCGGCACACGTCGATGGACACCGGCCATCGGAGAAGATCGGCGCAAGTTTGTCGTTGTGTACGCTGACGCGGCCAAAAAGCGTACACGACAACAAACTCTTTTGGATCATGGCCTGTGCGGGTGGTTGTGGATGGGATTCGCACTACTTGACCAGCGCTCTAGTTCTCCGACCCGTCCGAACCGGATGTACAGGGCAAGGCTGAGGTTGGACAGTCGGCCGGCGTGCTTGGGGTGGCCGGTGGGGGTGGCGGTGACCGCTTCCCGGCCGGCGGTGATTGTGGCGTTGAGGTCCGCCATCCCCCCCGACCTGTTCGAACCGGGTCCGCAGGGAAATACAGAGGTCGGACAGGTACATGGCGTGGTCAGGATGATTGGTGGGGGTGGCGGCTATTGCTTTCTGGTTGGTGGTGATCGCGGCGTTGAGGTCCGCCATTTCCCCGACTCGTTCGAACCGGGTGTACAGGGCAAGACTGAGGATGAACAGCAGGCCGGCGTGGTTGGGTTGGTTGGTGGGGGTGACCGCTAACGTGCGGGTGAACAGGTCGATTGTCTCGTTGAGCGGACCGAGATCGCCGTTCTTCCGGGTGGCTTGTAACAAAGCGGCTGCTCGAGCCGCCCATGCCTGTGGATCATCAGTGGTATTCTGGCTGGAGGAGGTCCGGTCCCGGGTGGGGGTCTGTTCAGGGCGTGCTCGTAGCCGCGGCAGCAGGCGTTTTCGCATGATCCCGTACCCCCGTGATTTCCGTGCCATCTAACGATGGCGGCGATTCTCTCGCGCAGAGGATATGAACACCGCTGTCGCGGCATATGCCCGGGGTGGTCCGTGCCTGCCGGGGGTGGACGCGGACCAGCTACTACAACACCGCCGGACAGACCGTGGAGTCGCGGATGCCGAAGGCGAACGGCACGGACACGTTCGCCATGGTGATCGCCTACTATACGGAGACCGGCAGCGGCTGTGTGGACGTGGCCTGGACGGGGTTGGCGTGCACCAGCGGGCCGGCGGCGCAGCCGTCGTCGGGGAACCCGTTGCCGATGGTGACGTACACCTATAACGACCCTGACGAGGTGTTGATCRCGGTCGAGACTGTCAACGCGACGACCTGGACGGCGATGACCAGGCTATGACGCGGCCGGGCGGAAGACCTCTGCGGCGGTCGCCGCGAGTCTCGCGGCGGACGGCGGTACCACTCTGCCGACGATCACCTACGGCTACAGCACGACGACAGGCCTGCCGACCAATGTTGGTGACGGTACGACCACGCTGGCGACGGGCTACGACAGTCTGGGTCGGGTCGCCTCGCAGACGGACGCGGACGGCAATGCCGCTGCCACCGCCGGCACCGTCACCACGCCGGTGCTGGACTGGGCCGGGGCCAGATCCCCGTCGATTCCGGGAACGTTTCCGGTGTTTGTTGCGGTTGGCTATCTGGCGGTGGCCAATCGTAGACTTCCCTGATTCCTTGGCTATATGGGCCTGGCTATGCGGAGAGCGGGATCGCGTCTCGGCGCTGTTCGATCCGGGTGGAGGCTACCCGCCTGATCGCTGGTGACCCGTAATGACTAGTCTCGCGGCRTGGCCACCGTTTGGAGAAGACAACCGGTGTTCGTCGCGCGGTCCGGCAGGCGGGCACGGCGGGTCCGGCGGGTGGGGTGGGTACTGGGAGCCGTGATGCTCGGCTGTCTCGGGTTGGTGGCGGCGGGTCTGTCGGGGGTGGCCACGGTTCCCGGTGTGACGTTGCCGCCGTTGTTCGGTTCCTCCGACCGGCCGGCTCCCGCATCCTCCCCGAACTCCGGCTCCGACGGCCTGGACGCCGCTGCCGGGGGTATGCCACGCGCGCAGGCGTCGGTCGCGGTGCCGGCGCGTCCGGTGACCGCTCCGGCGCCGTCCGGCCCTTCCGGCCCGCTGGGGATGCCGGCTGCCTCCGCGAGTGGCGTGTCGGGGCCGCTCCCGGTGGCCACCGTCGTGGCGGTGTCCTCCACGCCGCCGCGGGCTGTCGCCTCCCCGAAAGGCCAGGGCCAGGGTCAGGGCAGGCCGACCGAGCAGGGAAGGCCGACGTCCAAGCCGAGCCCGTCGAAGCCGTGAGGCATCGGCGTGACGCGCACCGGACCCCCCGGGCGCACTGGCTGCTGCTCGCGCTGTTCATCGGCACATTGGCGAGCATGCTCGGGATTCAGGGATTCGCCCGGCACGGAACCGGTCCGGCCCGCACCCCCGCCCCCGACGGCACCGTCGAGGAGACGGCGGCGGGCCCGGGGGACGGGCTGGGCGGCCCGGTCCTCGACCTGTCCGGCCCGGTACCCCAGGGGCGTGGCCTGCCTGCCCGGACGGTCGCGCTGACGTTCGACGACGGGCCCGACCCGCGATGGACACCCGCCATCCTCGACGTGCTGCGTCGGCACCGGGCGCAGGCGACCTTCTTCGTCGTCGGCTCCCGCGTCCTGGAACACCCCGAACTGGTCCGGCGTATCCGGCAGGACGGTCATCAGCTCGGCATCCACACCTTCAGCCATTCCGACCTCACGGCCGCGCCCGCCTGGCGTCGCCGGATCGAGATCTMCCTGTCACAGTCCGCGCTGGCCGCCGCGACCGGCGCGACGTCCAGCCTGCTGCGGCCGCCCTACTCGTCCACCCCGGCCGCGCTCACCCTCCCCGCCTACACCACCTATCGTGAACTCGCCTCGCAGGGTTACCTCACCGTCCTCGCCGACATCGACTCCCGCGACTGGACCCGTCCCGGTGCTGACGCGCTCGTGCGGGCGGCCACCCCCGTGGGCACGGCCGGCGCGGTCGTCCTGTTCCACGACAGCGGTGGCGACCGGAGCCAGACCGTTGCGGCCGTGGACCAGCTACTGGACGTACTGGACGCGCGAGGCTACCGCCTCGTCACACTTTCGGCTGGGCTGCGGCTACCGTCCGACGTCGCCTCCCACCCCGCCGACACCGCCACCAGGCTGCGCGGCCAGGCGCTGCTGGCCACCTACCGGATCTCCAGCGCGTTGACCTGGACGCTGACCGCCTTCCTCGTCCCGCTCACCGTGCTCACTCTCCTGCGTGCCGTGGTCGTCACGGTGATCGCCCGCCGGCACTGGCGGCTCGCCGACCGGCGGCGCAAGGCCGCCCGCCGGCGCCTGCGGAGTACCGACCTGCGCCGGCGGACGGACACCGGGTTCCGTCCGCCGGTCAGTGTGATCATTCCTGCCTACAACGAGGCGGTCGGCATCGCCGACACCGTCCGCTCGATGGTCGCCAACGACTACCTCGATCTTGAGGTGATCGTGGTCGACGACGGCTCCAGCGACGGCACCGCCGACATCGTCGAACAGCTCGGACTGCCCGGGGTGCTGGTCGTCCGGCAGGCCAACCAGGGCAAACCAGCTGCTCTCAACCACGGCATCGCCGTCGCCTCCGCCGACGTGCTCGTCCTCGTCGACGGGGACACCGTCTTCGAACCGGACACGGTCCACCACGCCGTCCAGCCGCTGCGCGACCCGGCCGTCGGCGCCGTCGCCGGCAACACCAAGGTCGGCAACCGGCGGGGGCTGCTCGGCCGCTGGCAGCACATCGAATACGTGCAGGGCTTCAACCTGGACCGCCGGATGTACGACGTGCTCCAGTGCATGCCGACCGTGCCGGGGGCGATCGGCGCGTTCCGCCGGGAGGCGTTGGAATCGGTCGGAGGCGTCTCGGAGGACACCCTCGCCGAGGACACCGATCTGACCATGGCGCTGTGCCGCGCCGGCTGGCGGGTCGTCTACGCCGAACAGGCCCGGGCCTGGACCGAGGCGCCGGCCACCCTCGGCGCCCTGTGGCGGCAGCGCTACCGCTGGTGCTACGGCACGATGCAGGCGATGTGGAAGCATCGGCATGCCGTGGTCGAACGCGGCGCCGCCGGCCGGTTCGGCCGCCGCGCCCTGCCCTATCTGCTGATGTTCCAGGTCCTGCTGCCGATGCTTGCCCCCGTCATCGACCTGATGGCCCTCTACGGCCTGCTGTTCGCCGATCGTGGTGCTGTCCTCATCTCGTATGCCGKCTTCYKCKYSRWMMARMWMRCCACCACCGCCTACGCCTTCCACCTCGACCGGGAACGGTTCGGCCCCCTGTGGACCCTGCCGCTCCAGCAGATCGTCTACCGCCAGGTGATGTACCTGGTGGTCATCCAGTCCGTGGTCAGCGCCGTGCTCGGCAGCCGGCTGCGCTGGCACAAGCTCGCCCGCGCCGGCAGCGCCGGCTCCGCGCTGGAGACCCGCACCCCCGTCGAACCAGCCTGATAGCGGATCATCATTCTTCGCTACCGGCTGAGCGCTGCTCGGGACCGCCTCTCCCGGTGAATCTCAGTTGGCTCCACGACGACGGCCACCGCTCTCACCGCCCGCTGCGGGCTCGACCCGAGTGCTCGGGGGAGCTGTTCAGCGGAAAAGGCGGAATGCGGYGGGGGAGCGGACAGCGTCCACGGGGACGCGAGGGTGGACGGGGGCTGCGAGTTCGAACCAGACGTGTTTGCCGGGGCTGTCGTTGGCGGATTTGTCCACGCCCCACTCGCTGGCGAGCGCCGCCACCAGGTGCATGCCGCGGCCGGACTCGTCGTCGTCACGTACGGTCCGTAGCACCGGGTGGGTATTGCTGCCGTCGCCGACCGCTATCCGCACCCGGTCCTTCTGCGCGACGACCTGGACGTGCAGCGGATCGTCCGACCTTGTGTAACGGACGGCGTTGGTGACGACCTCGCTGACCAGCAGGCGAGCGACCTCGGCGTCCTCCTCGCGGCCCCAGGTCGACAGCAGCTCGTTGACCAGGCGTCTGGCACGCCCGGYGGCGCGGGCGTTGGCGGGAAGATCGAAGCGTGCGGTAAGAGCTTCGGCCACGCCTCAACCCTCCACGGGTAACCGCCGACGGCCGTACCGTCGAACATCGCCTTGGGCCCGTCGCCGTCGTCGCGTTCATGCCACATGCCGTCTGCATTCAAACCTTGCCGACGCCGACCTGTCACGGACCGTCGGGTTACTCGGCGGGCCCCGAACCGCCCCGTACGCACGACCGGTTGGTCCGCGTCCGGCGGGACACCGACAGTACGATCATGCTTTTCCTGTGCTGCCGGGGGGTTTCGGCGAGGTCAGATCACGTCGATGCCGTCGAGGATGTTGCCGTAGCCGGGCCAGTGGGCGCCGCTGCTGTCACTGATCGTGTCGTCCTGGGCTGCGGCGCGAGGCGGTCTCCCCGGGCGTTCGGCCTGCGGCCCCCGGGCGTTCGGCGGGGCGCCCGGATCACCGCCGCCGGGATGCGACGCGGTGGTGTACGGCTGGCGTGCCGGGTCCGGCCCCGGATGCGGCCGGCCTGCCGAGCGGGTGGGCGGAATACCCATCGGCCCGGAGATCAACGGCGCGAGACGGGCCGTGGGGATGGCCGCTTCCCTGGGCGGGTACGCCGGCGGCTGGTCACCGGCTCCCGGCCCCGGCCCCGGCACGAGCGGCCAGGGCTGCGGCTCGCGCACCGGCGGCTGCCGGAACGGCTCGGCGGGCCGTTGCCGCGCCGGCAACGGGCCCGTCACCGGCTGCTGACCACCCGGCCGCGGCGCGGAAGGCGGGGCGGGCGGGGTGCCTGACGGCATCTGCCACCCGTCCGGTGTGGGCGTGACGTCGGCCGGGCGCGGCGGCTGGGGCCTTCGCGGCGGCTGTGGCGGCTGTGGCTGCTGCGCCGTCTGGGGTGCCTGGGGCGGTTGCGGTATGCGGTGCGCGCCGGTTGACAGCGAGGCGGTGGAGGACGGGATCCATCCGGTGGGGTTGCCAGGGGTCGCCGAGACCGGGTAGGCGCCTGTGCCCGRCCCACCTGGGCCTGTTCCGAGCGGCCCCGTGCCCGGGCCGTTCGGGCCCGTGGCCGACGTCGGAGCCGCCGGCAGCGGGGGAATCGGCCCGCTGACCCGCGGCATGCCGGAGAACGGCGGGAGGGAGCCGGGGGGTGCGGGTGGGAGCGGTGCGGGCGCGGGGGGTGCCTGTGCGGGAGGCGGGACGGCGTCACCCGGTCTGGGGCCCCCTGGTCTGGGGCCGTCCGAGATGAGGCCCCCCGGGATGGGGCTGCCCGGGATGGGGCCGCCCGCGGCGGCGGCGCGCGTCGCGACGGTGGGCGGCGCGGGCGGGGCTGTGGGCGGGACGATGGTGACGGGCGGGACCGGGGGCGCGACGCCGGCCCCGGGTGCGGCACCGGTACCGGGCGCGATCGGAGGCGCGGTGGTGGCCCCGGGCATGACGGGTATCCCAGGCATGGTGGTGGATGCGGGCGTACCGGCCTCGACGGGTCTCGCTTCCAGGGCCTCCAGGGCATCCAGGGCCGCTTGGGCACGCTGTCGCCTGACATCTGGATCCGGGGCCTGCTCGTCGTCATCCGGCTGTGGGGACATGCCGGTGACGGCCACGACCGTCGGGCACGGYCAGAGCCGGTCACAGCTCACGCACAGATCGAACTCGTTCGCCTGGTGGAGGTCGAGCAGCGTGAGCAGGGACCCGATGTGCGCCATCATCTTCGGACCAGCCAGGACAGGCCCGTTGGAAATCATGCGAAGTTCCGAGCGCAACCGGTTGCAGTAGCGCTCGACCTCATCCGTCCGCTGATCCTCCATCGATGCCAGCATGCACCATCACCCGGTGGGAAGTGCTACCGGTACCGTCCTTGAGCGACCATTTTGGTCATCACACTACCTTTTGTAGCCTTACCTGCAAACTCTGTTACCAGATGTCGCTTCTGTCACCAAAAGCCGGGTGTTGCCACCGATGGCGGGGTACCGGCGGCTGGACGGCGACATGATCCGGACGACGGCCGTTGCCACCGGGGCACCCAGCGGCCCGATCACCTGGCCAGGCGGCAACCGGCTGCCCGGCCGCGCGCCGCCGATTGCCAGCCGCCCTGCCACCACTCGCCGGCTGTCGCTGACCAACCGTCTGGCCACCAGCCGCACGGGCGGTCGAGCGACCGCCCGTGATGTTCATCCCCGTTCGGGGCGGACCTCGTCCGGACGGCGGACCTGGCGCATCAGGCCCTCCTGGAGACGGGCGAACTCCTCGACGTACGGGCTGTCGACCTGGCCGGGCACGCCCGGGCCACCCGGGACCGGCTCCTTGATGCCGCCCTGGATGGCGCCCGCCTGCCGGTCGAAGACCGGCTCGAATCCGGCGAACTGCCCACCGGCGCCGCCGGGGCCGAGGCGTTCTCCCTGCCCGTCGAAACTGGGGTAGTGGGTGGCGACGGCGGTCGGCGGCGCGCCACCGCGCTCACCCTGCCCGTCGTAGCCGCCCGAGAACGAGGGCAGGTTCGGCGGGCCGCCCGGGCCGGGACGTTCGCTGGGGGCTTCGAACGACGGGTAGTGGGCGCCGTTGCCGCCCGGGCCGCGCTCGTCGGCGGGCGGGTCGTACCCGAACGACGAGCCGTTGGACGACGGCTGGGCCGCGCCGATGGCCGGGACGTTCGAGCGGCCGGCTGGTTCACCGCCCAGCTCGGGCTCGCCCGGTCCGAACGCGTCCGCTGGCGGGTAGATCCGTGCCGACAGGCTGACCGACAGCGGGTCGCTACCGTAGGTGATTACGTCTACCTGGTCGTCCGCCCCGATGCCGCCGTTGCGGGCCAGGTCGACGAACCGGAAAAGATCAGCCCAGCGCAGGCCGTCAAGGTCCACACTGATTCGCAAAGCCATCGTCGTGCCTCATCTCACGGTTCCAGCGTGCCGACCCAACCATTGCCTGACCCTGCCTGACCCATTGCCCGTGCCCGAACCCATCATCTGGGTCACTGCCTGGGCCACCGCCTGACCACTGCTTGGCCCGCTGTTGCCTTCGCCTTCGCCTTCGGTGCCGCGACTGCCGGACGACGTGGAGCTCTCCGGCGGTGGCCCGGCGCCGGTTCGCCGGCCCGGCAACAGCGGGAGGCCGACGATGGGCGGGAGCTTATACCCCGTTGGGGGTGCATTCCCCATCCGGGGAGGTTTGTGCGTTTGTACCGGGAATCCGCGGTCCGTGGGTTGTCGCGGGGTGTTGACCTGGCTCGGGCAGGCTCGGGTGAGCCCCGGACGGACCCGGACGGACTTGGATGGACTTGGGCGGACTCGGATGGACAGCGCCATCGTCCACCGTTGTAGGACGGTGCCGCCCGGGCGGGTAGTGTCCGGCGTGTGAGTGTTGCTTCCGGCGGTGTCAACGGTATGGCTGGCGTTGGCGGCATGGCTGGTGTGGACATGCGTGCCGGATCGTTGYCGATCAGACTTCTTCATGATCGGGTCCTTGTCGCTCCCCGTGAGGACTCGGCCGACCGCCGCTCGAAGGCCGGGATCGTCATTCCCGCCACGGCGCAGATGGGTAAGCGACTGTCCTGGGCGGACGTGGTCGCGGTGGGTACGGCTGTACGTACCATCCAGGTGAGCGACCGGGTGCTCTACGATCCGGAGGAACGGGCCGAGGTCGAGCTGCACGGCACGACCTATGTGCTCCTGCGCGAGCGGGATGTGCACGCGGTGGCCRCTGAGCGTCTCGATGACGGTCTGACCGGCCTGTACCTGTAGAGCTGTACCTGTAAAGTGGTCCGTCCGTGGGGGCCCGCCCCCACGGCGACGGCCAGGAACCGGGCATCCGGCCGGTGGGCCGGTGGGCGCCGGGTGAGCCTGGGCGCCCACATGTCGATCTGGCTACGGGTCGTTCCGTCCCGGTGACTTCATGATCGCTATTCTCTGACTCGGCTCATCCCGGCCGGAGCGGAGCGATCATGCCTGTTCGCGCGCCGGGCCGCGGGCCACGACGGCTGCGATCGACGGGGAGCGGATCGACGGGGAGTGGCAGGGATCGGCGGGGGCGGKCCGGGTGGATCCGGTAAGGCCTACCAGATCGGGTTCCCCGAGATGTCCGGACTCGACCGGGTCGACGTTATCGGCCCGTCTGTCGGAAATACCACCGCGCTATACCGGAATACGACGAGAAGATGGATGTGTCGGGTCTGACATCGAGGCGAACACGTGATGCCTGGCCTGTCGCCGCGCGGAACCGTATTGTACGCGTCGGTCGAGGGAGATCCGTTGTCCTGTATCGACCACGCAGGGATGTAGACAAACCTCGTCGGCTGTGCCCGCGTCGGAGTCGTTGCGTATTGTAGCCGCTCGATCCTGTTCGGGTACGGGCCTGGACGGGTACCGACACGCGGCTGTGCATCGCGTCTCGCGCGCATGGCTGATCGCAACCGTAGGGAACGACTGGAACCGTAAGGAAGGAGACTCGATGGCTCGTGACTTCGACGCCCGGCGGGGCACTGACGTCGAGGATGACGAACTCCAGGAGCAGAGCCTGGAGACGCTGAAGGCACAGCGGGCCGGAGCCGCGGCCGATCTCGGAGACGATGTCGACGCTCTCGAGGCGGAGCTGGATCTTCCGGACGCCGAGGTGCGTGACGAGGAGCTGTCCCTGCGGGTGCTGCCGAGACAGGCTGACGAGTTCACCTGTACGAGCTGTTTCCTCGTCCACCATCGCAGCCAGCTCGCGGACGCGCGTCGCGCGGTCTGCGCGGACTGCGCCGCCTAGCGCCGGCCATCGGAGAAGATCGACGCGGGCTTGTCGCTGGGTACGCCCGCAGGGGCCAAGAAGCGTACCCAACGACAAACTCGTCTGGATCATGCTTTGTACGGACGGGGCTGCGGGCAGTGCCCGTGCCGGCCGGTGTTCGTCGGAAGCGCTTCGACGGACACCGGCCGGGGCACCTGATCTGGTTTTGCGCACGCCTGGCGGCGCCGGCGGACTCGGCCGGCGCCGCCAGGCGTGCGATCATGATCTTTTCGGTCGGCGGGGCCCGCGGGATGCGCGGCTGCGCACCCTGCCACCGCGGGCTGGGAGCCGGCCTGGGAGGCCCAGTTCCCCGGTCTCGGGGCCGGGCCTACAACAGGCGGGCCAGCAGGCGGGCCAAACAGGCGGGCCAAACAGGCAGGCGCCGTCCGTCAACGGGCGGACGCTGGCTACGGGCCCGGTTCCCGCGCTCCCCGGTAGCGGGCGGGTCGCTGTCGGGGGTGCCGCCGGGGGATGCCGGTGTGTACGTGGAGCCCACGTGACATTTCCGGTCTTCGTGTTCTGGCGGGCATGACGCCGCCAGGTGCGTCGTGGCCCGGTCGCGGCTGGCCCCTTTTCGACGGGTTCGTGGGTGTCTGGTCAGCGGTCTCGTCTTGCCCATAACCGCTCGTCGCGATACCACTACGTTGCGCGCCTGGTCGGTTGGGGGTTGTGACATGGTTGACGGTAAGGTGTCCGCGGCCGTTACTTCTTACCTGGATACATCCGCCGCGAGGGTGCCCCTCGTCATCGCGCGGACGAACGCGCCGCCACTGCCCGCCATCCACGTCCCGCGCATCCGCCTCTGGGAGGCCATCGACCGGGGCGTGCGCGGCGGGGTCACGGCGATCAGCGGGCCAGCGGGTTCCGGCAAGACCGTCCTCGCCGCATCCTGGGCCGCCGCCGGCCGCTGGGCGGGGCCGGTCGCCTGGTTGTCGGTGGACGCCGACGCAATCACCGAGCTGTGGTTCCACCTGCTGTGCGCGCTGGAACGCGGGGGTGCCATCCCGGCGGGGGCCGGGGCGCTGCGCTACGGGTCGGCAGCCCCCAGATCGGCCGTTGCCGCCGCGGCTGCCGGTGGCCGCGGCGGCGCCACCGCGGCGGTCGACGGGACATCGCCACTCGTCGGCGATACCGGGCCCGTCCGGCCCGTTGGACCTGCCGGACCCGCTGGGCCCGTTGGACCTGCCGGATCCATCGGGCCCGGCGGCTCGGGATGGTTCTGGCGGGAGCTGGCCAACGCCCTCACCGAGCTGTCCGCGCCGGTCGTACTGATCATTGACGACGTGCACCTGATCGCCGATCCGGTCGTGCTCGCCGGGCTGGAGCTGCTGGCGGCCTGCGCCGGGCCGACGCTGCGGCTCGTGCTCTGCTCGCGTTACCCGGTCCTCGCGCTGCACCGGCTGCGCCTCGACGGCCGGCTGGTCGAGATCGGCCCCGCCGACATCGCCTTCACCGCGGGGGAGACGTCCGCGCTGCTGCGCGCCCACGGCGTCGAGCTGTCCGATGCCGGCCGGAACCAGCTGCTGGAGCATACCGAGGGCTGGGCCGCGGGCCTGCGGCTGTGGGCCGCCCGCGCCCCCTTCGCCGGCACGGGCCAGGCGTCCGCCGCCGGCGAAGGGGGCGCCGGATGGCCGGGCGGTGCCGACGGTGCCGATAGTGGCGGTGGCGGTGCCGAAGGCGGTGATGCCACCACGGCCGTCGCGCATCCCGGCCGTGAGGTCGCCGAGTACCTCGGCGCGGAGGTCCTCGGCGGCCAGCCGTGGGCGGTCCGCCGTCTGCTGCTGCGCGCCAGCGTGCTCGACCGGCTGACCGGACCGCTGCTCGACGTCGTCGCCGCCGAGCCCGGCGGGACGGCCGCGGCGCTCACCCCGGTCGCCGGTGCCGCCACCGTCGGGCGGGACAGCCCGGCCGTGGACGGGCGGATGCTGCTGGCGGACCTGGCCCGGACCAACTCGTTCGTGATCGGTATCGACGGCGACGACACCTGGTACCGCTTCCACCGGCTGCTCGCCGAGACCCTGCACGCCGATCTCGTGCGGGAGGCCCGGGAGGACGAGCCCGAGCTGCACCTGCGCGCCGCCATGTGGTTCGCCGACCACGGGGACCTCTCCGCCGCCGTGCGGCACGCCTGCCGTGCCGGCGACTGGCGCTATGCCGCCTGCCTGCTCGTCGAGAGCGGTCTCGGGGTGCTTCCCAGGCCGGATGCCCCAGGCGTGGACGTCGACCGGGTCGGCATGCTGGTGGACGCCTTCCCCGCCGGATCGGTCGACCAGTCGGCCGAGTGCGCCCTTGTCGTGGCAGCCCGCCACCTGCGGGCCGGCGCCGCCGAGCCCGCGGCCGGCTGCCTGGACGCCGCGCGGGCCGGGGTGACCAGCCTGCCGGCGAAACGCAGACGTCTGGTGGCGACCGCCGCGGACCTCCTGGAGATTCGGCGCGCCGAACTGCGGGCGGACACCGACGGAATGCTCAACTACGCCCGCCGGCTGCTGCGCGCCGGCCAGCGTCCGCACGACGCGTCCGAGTGCCATGATCCTGACCAGTGGCGGGGCTACCCCGCGGCACGGGCTGTCGCGCTTGCCGCCCGGGGGCGCGCCGATCTGTGGCGCGGCCGGCCGGACAGCGCCTTCGAGACCCTGCGGACGGCGCTGCGGCTGGCCGGGGAGACCGGCATGGACGACGTGGAACTGTCCTGTCTGGGCAGCCTCGCGCTGCTGCACGCCTGGCGCGGACGGCTGCGCCAGGCCCGGGCGTGGGCCGACGCGGCGGTGGACGCCGGCCGGGGCCGGCCGGCCGGCGGCGGCGGTCCGGCCGGCAGCGGCGGCGGTCCGGCCGGCAGCGGCGGCGGTCCGGCCAGCGGCGGCGGCGGTCCGGCCGGTACTGACGGTTTGGTCGGCACCGATGGTGACCGGTTCCGGCCGGGCCGGATCGCCGGGCTCGCCGACGCCCGTCTCGCGATGGCCATCGTGGCCTACCACAGCGATGAGCTCGCCGCCGCCCGCCAGCACATCCAGGAGGCGGACGGATACTGTCGGCGGTGGCCGCAGCCGGTGACCGCCGAACTGCTCGTCCTGCTCGACGCGGCCATCCTGGCCCGGCAGGGGGAGGTCCGGGCCGCCCGGCGGCTGCTGGCCATCCACCGTCCGGCCGGGCTGCCCGACGTCTGTCTACGCGCACGACTGGCCACCGAAGGAGATCTTCTTGTTGCGGCGGGTAATCCCGACGCGGCGCTGACCCTGCTGCGACGCGGGATCGCCGACCACCGTCCCGACCCGGTCGAGGTGCTCACCCTGGTGCGCATCCACCTTGCCCGGGCGGACGCGTCCGCGGCCACGACGATGCTCGCTCCGCTGCTGCGGGCCGACACCGGCTTCGGCATTGGCAGCCTCACCGCGGCCTGCGTGCTGGACGCGGTGGCGGCGGACCGCGGCGGGGACGTGGCGCGGGCGACCGCATCCCTGGCCCGCGCACTGGCACTGGCCGAGGACGAAGGTGCGTTGCGTCCGTTCGTGGACGCGGGAGAAGTGATCATCAGGCTGCTGCGGGCGCATCCCGGGCTGCGGGCGGCCCATCCCGCGTTGGTGGGCCGACTGCTCGACCGGGCCGGGCGTGCCAGCCACGCCACATCCACCACATCCACTGGGTCGCCTGGGTCGTCGAGGACCGCGGGGTCCGCGGCGGTCGCCGGGCCCGAGGGAGCCGGGGCGCCCGGGACCGGGCCGCCGGGCGCGTGGCTTGCCGGGCCACGGGCCGCTGCCGCGCGACCGGCCGTGGCCCGGCCGCGGCCACCGGCGTCCCCGGTAATCGCGGGTGCCGTCAGCAGCCCCGTCGCCGGCCCCGGGCGGGCGGGCTCACCCCGCCCGCGGCCGGCGGGGCAGCCGGCCGCGGCGGCCCGTGGGTTCCCCCCGGCGGTGCCCGGTGACAGCGCCCGTCCAGACGCGCCGATCCCGCGACGCGCCACCGACCGGCCGGTCGGACCGGCCGGTCCGACCGGGAGCGTCCCGGCGGGCTCTTCCCAGGCTGGGCAGCAGGTCGGACACGCGGCGGGGCCGGGCGGGCCGGTGGTGGAGCCGGCCGGGCCGTTGCCGGCCGCTTTCGAGCCGTTGAGTGGCCGGGAGCAGACGGTCCTGAGCTATCTGCCGACCATGCTCACCACGGCGGAGATCGCCAGCGAGATGTTCGTCTCGGTGAACACCGTGAAAACCCACCTCAAGAGCATCTACCGTAAACTCGACGTGGCTCGCCGCCGGGACGCCGTGCACCGGGCCCGCGCGCTTCATCTGCTGTGAGTTCGGGCCTGTGCGAGCCCCGGCCGCTGTGAGCTTCGGCCGGGCCGGGGTCGCGTCATCCAGACCGCCCCGGTCGCGCCGGCCACCGGCCACCTTGACGGCACCAACGACAGTGAGCACCGATGGTGGCAGGAACGCCCGGCCGTACGCGAACGGAACGACGTGGGGTGGGCGGAGCCGTCCGCGTGTATGCGGCCTGACGTTGTTGGTTGTGGGTTGTCGGCCTCGGCCCGTCAGCAGTGCGCGGCAGTGCGTGAGAATACGGTACCGGCCGCCGCCGTTCCGATGGCCGAAGCGATCGTTGAAAATATGCCGACAATATTTCGGAAGTACGTGGTGGATATGTGGTCGACAGATACCCGGAGCGCGGTTGTCGCGCGATTGTCGTGTGGTTGACGTCGCCGTATCCGCGCCGGCCGTGTCGCCGTGCTGGCGGCTATGGCACATGCTATGAACTGATATGATCTAATTCATCTTCCTCTCACCCCATGGGGAGGATGCGCTACCCGTGGCCGCTGACAGATCTTTGTCCTCGCGGCGCTGGGCGACGGCATCCGATGGTGGGGTGGGCGATGTCGTCTGCGGCGTGGGACCGGCGGCCTCGACCGGTCCGGGGGGACGCGGCCGGGGGTGACGCGATGGACCAGGTGTACGACCGGATGAAACTGCCGCTTTCCGGTGTGGAAGTCGAACTGGTGAGTTCGCCGGTGGGCCTTCTGCACTGGCGGCTGAAGTCCGCTGACGATTCCACCACCCGTCTTGACCAGCCGCTCGACCGGACGCCGATTCTCGGCTGGCAGGAAGGCAGCACAGCGGTGGACGGGCGGCATCCGCCGGTGCTCTTCACCGTCGTGTGGGGATCGCTGCTCGGCGGTCGCGGGCCGCTGCGGGTCGTGCTGGTGCGCCGCCGCCGGTTCCGGGCCTCCCAGCGGCACAACCTGGACCCGATAACGCTTGGCGGGGCGTTCTGGATCGCCGAGTCCGAGGGCTCCTTCGACCATCTGGTGGTCTCGGACGGGGCGATCGTCGAGAGCCGTGACCTGCACGCCCCGGTCTGAGCCGGGGACTGCCCGGATGGCCGTGGCCGGTGCCGTCCCGCTCGGGCACGCAACGCCCGCGCTGGCCGGGCGGCGGGCCACCGCACGGCCAGCCGCGCCGGTTGTCAGGTGCGTTTTCTCACATCTTCCCGCGGCCCGGTCGGATTCGGATGTATTGATGATCAATATCAGGGGCGACCGGTCGCGGGAACGCCGGGCGGACGCCTTTGTCAGCGGATTGTCGGCAGCCTCGGCGGTATCGGCAGCGTCTGCGGTATCAGCGGCATCGGCGATGGCGTCGGGGCGCGGATGGCCGGGCCTGACGAAACCAGGCGTCCCGAAAGCGACCACGGTACCTGCCCTTCCGTGTATGGATAACTGCGCTGTGTCCGCACCCGGTTTCCGCTGTGTTGCCCGGCCGGTGGGTCCTGCCGGTTGGTTTTCCCGGGGGGCTAAAATTTCCGATACGTATCCGGTGGCACGGTGCCCGCGCCCATGTCCTGCCTGCCCGGGGAAGGAGCTGGTCCGGCACCCGCAAGTGCCGATCTCGGTGAACCGGTGTCGGTCGCCGTTGGTGTCCGTCGGGGACCGTCGGCCAACGATCTGCTGGGAAATGATGTCGACCTTGAGAACTGTCGTCGTTGTGAGTTTCGTGATTTCTGGTTGTCTTTTCTGGCACATTATTGTGAATATAATGTGTCGTTGTTGTTCTTTCGTATATGTGTACGGTTCGACTCCCGGGCTCCTTGGCGGGTCGGTCGCGGCACGCCCGCGGCCGTGGCCGCCGGCCCGGTGGCCGGCGAGCGCCGACCGGCCGGCGGGCACACGATCGTCACCGTGGCCGCACACCTGGACACCGGCAGGTATGCCGGTGGGTGCCGGGCCGTCCGCCGGCGCAGCCCCGGCCCGTGGCGCCGCCGGCGCGCCGACGCGACGGCGGGTCAGGAGGGACCACCCATGAGCACCAGCACGCACCGTAGCCCGCAGGCCCGGACCTCCGGGGTATCGCGGGCCGGGGCGGTGCGGGTCCCCGGGTCGTCGCGGGACCTCGTCGTCGCCATCACCCCCTTCACCGAGCCTGACGCGCGCCTGGTGGCTGCGGTGGCCCGGGCCGGCGGCCTCGGCGTTCTCGACCTGGGGCGGGACGCCGCCGCCGCGCGTGCCGCGCTCGCGGACGCGGCCCGCTGGTCGCGTGGCCCGTTCGGGATACGGGTGCCCGTCGGCTGCGCCACCAGCCCGTGGGAGCTGCCGCCCGAGGTGGACACCGTCGTCCTCGCCACCGGGCCGGCCCACGGAGGGCGGGACGGTGAGTGGGATGTGGCGACGGCGGCGGTCGGGCGCCGGCGCGTCCTCATCGAGATCACCTCGGTCGAGCAGGCGCAGGTGGCGGCCGCGGCCGGCGCCGACGGCCTGATCGCCCGGGGCGGCGAGTCCGGCGGCCGGGTCGGCGACCTGACCACGTTCACCCTGCTCCAGCACCTGTTCGCCGCCGACGGCCTGGACCTGCCCGTGTGGGCAGCCGGCGGGGTGGGGCCGCACACCGCCGCGGCCGCCGTTGCCGCGGGGGCGGTCGGCGTCGTGCTCGACGTCCAGCTCGCGCTCGTCCGGGAGATGGAGCTGCCGGCCGAGGTCGCCGCCGCCATCCGGGGCATGGACGGCAGCGAGACCACGGTCCTCGCCGGGCACCGGGTGTACGTCCGCCCCGACCTGCCGGTCGCCGGGCTTGCCGGCCAGCAGTTCGCCGGCCCTGGCCAACAGGTGGACGAGGACATCGACGATGACGCGGTCGCGTACCGTCTCGGCGCCCGTGACCTGCGCGAACAGTTCCTCCCCGTCGGTCAGGACGGCGCCTTCGCCGCGCCGCTGGCCGACCGGTACGTCACCGCCAGCGGCGTTGTCACAGCGGTCCGGGACGCCATCGAGACCCAGCTCGCCGCCGCGGTCCGGCTCGCCCCGCTCGCCCCGGGCGCGTCCTTCGCCGCCGACCGGGGTCTGCGCGTCCCGGTCGCGCAGGGGCCGATGACGCGGGTCAGCGACCGGGCCGAGTTCGCCCGGGCGGTGGCCGACGGCGGTGGCCTGCCGTTCCTCGCGCTGGCCCTGATGGACGGTGACGAGGCCCGCGCTCTGCTCGAACAGACCCGCGCCCTGCTCGGGGACGCGCCATGGGGGGTGGGGATCCTCGGCTTCGCCCCGCCGGAGATCCGTTCGGCCCAGCTCGATGCCATCGGGGAGATCCGCCCGCCCTGCGCGCTGATCGCCGGCGGGCGTCCGTCCCAGGCGGCCTCCCTGCAGTCCGCCGGTGTCGACACCTTCCTGCACGTGCCCTCGCCGGGGCTGCTCGGCCGGTTTCTCGCCGCCGGGGCCCGCAAGTTCGTCTTCGAGGGACGCGAGTGCGGCGGCCATGTCGGCCCGCGGGCCAGCTTCCCGCTGTGGGAGAGCCAGATCGCCGGGCTGTTGGCGTACGGCGAGCAGGTGTCCGTCGCCAGCGGCCGGTCCGCGGCCAGGGCGTTCTTCGAGGGCCTGCACGTGCTGTTCGCCGGCGGTGTGCACGACGAACGGTCCGCGGCGATGGTCGCGGCGGCTGCCGCGCCGCTGGCCGACCACGGTGCCCGGATCGGGGTGCTGATGGGTACCGCGTACCTGTTCACCGCCGAGGCGGTCAGCTCCGGCGCGATCCTGCCCGGTTTCCAGCGGACGGCGCTGGACTGCGACGGCACCGTCCTGCTGGAGACCTCGCCGGGGCACGCCACCCGCGCCGCCCGGTCACCTTTCGTCACCACGTTCGCCGGGCGGCGGGCCGAGCTGCTCGCCCAGGGGCTCGCCCCCGCGCAGGTGTGGGAGGAGCTGGAACAGTTCAACCTCGGCCGGTCACGGATCGCGAGCAAGGGCCTGCGCCGCGACCGCGGCCGGCTGGTATCCGTCGACGAGGACGTCCAGCGTAACGACGGTATGTTCATGATCGGCCAGGTGGCGGCGCTGCGTTCGGAGCCGACCACGGTGGCTGCCCTGCACGCCCAGGTGAGCGAGGGCGCCACCCAGGCGCTGGCCGACCGTCTCGCCGCCCTCGGCATCGACCCCGACAGCGACATCCCCGACAGTGACATCGACACTGGTCTCGACAGCGATGCCGATACCGACGTCGGCGCGGCGCTCGGGCAGCCGGCCCGGCCAGGCACCACGACACAGGCGGGCGCCACGACACAGGCGGGCACCAGGGCGCGGACGGGTGCCAGGGCACGCGGACGTGGACGCGGCCGCCGCCACGAGGCCGCCCGTCCGCTGGACGTGGCCGTCATCGGCATGGCCTGTGTGTTTCCGGGCGCCGCCGACACCGCCGAGTACTGGGCCAACGTGCTCGGGGGCGTCGACGCGGTCACCGAGGTGCCGCGCAGCCGCTGGGACGCGGACCTCTACCATGCTCCCGTCCAGACCCCTGACCAGCGGGCCTCCGGTGGCCCGGATTCCGGGCGGGGCGGGCGGGTGCCGTCCAGGTGGGGCGGGTTCCTCCCGCCGGTCCCGTTCGACGCGCTGCGCTTCGGCATCCCGCCGAAGTCGCTGAGCAGCATAGAACCCGGGCAGCTGCTCGCCCTCGAGGTGACCGCGCGGGCCCTGCGCGACGCCGGCTACGACAACCGGCCGTTCGACCGGTCGCGCACGTCGGTGGTCTTCGGCGCCGAGTCCGGCGCGGACCTCGCCGCCGCCCACGGCTTCCGCTCGGCCTACCCGGCCTTCTTCGGGCCGGTCCCACCCGCCCTGGCCGAACGCCTGCCGACACTGGACGAGGACTCCTTCCCCGGCATGCTCGCGAACGTCATCGCCGGGCGGGTCGCCAACCGTTTCGATCTCGGTGGCGTGAACTACACGGTGGACGCGGCATGCGCGTCCTCGCTGGCGGCGCTGGACACCGCCTGCAAGGAACTGGTCGGCGGCACCTCGGACCTGGTGCTCTGCGGCGGTGTGGACACGCACAACAGCATCCATGACTTCATCCTGTTCTCCTCTGTCCACGCTCTGTCACCGACCGGTCGGTCCCGCAGCTTCGACGCGGCCGCCGACGGCATCTGCCTGGGGGAGGGGGTAGCTGTCGTCGTCCTCAAGCGGCTCGCCGACGCCGAACGCGACGGCGACCGCATCCACGCGGTGATCAGGGCGGTGGCCGGGTCGAGTGACGGCCGGGCGCTGGGCATGACCGCGCCGAGCCGGGCCGGTCAGGTGCTGGCGATGGAACGGGCGTACGCGCGGGCCGGGATCTCCCCGGCCGACGTCGGCCTGGTCGAGGCACACGCCACCGGCACGGTCGTCGGTGACAGCACGGAACTCGCCAGCCTCACCGAGGTGTTCGCCGGCCACGGCGCCCGGCGGGGGAGCTGTGCCGTCGGCTCGGTGAAATCCCAGATCGGGCACACCAAGTGCGCCGCCGGGCTGGCCGGACTGATCAAGACGGTGCGGGCGCTGGCGGTCGGGGTGCGTCCCCCGACGTCCAACATCACCCGGCCGAACCCGTCCTGGGACGCCGGGAGCAGCCCGTTCTTCTTCGACACCGCCGCCCGGCCGTGGGCGGCGCCGGCGTCGCGGCGGCACGCCGGAGTGTCCGCGTTCGGCTTCGGCGGGACCAACTTCCACGTGGTGCTCTCCGCCTACGACGGCGCTCCCGAACCCACCCACGGGCTGGACGCCTGGCCCGCCGAACTGTTCGTCATCCGCGGCACCGACCGGGCGGCCGCCTGCCGCACCCTGGACCGGCTCGCCGAGCTGATCCGCGTCAACGACGGCGCCGGACGGCCCTGGAAGCTGCGTGACCTGGCCGCGACGGTGGCGGTCAAGCGCGGCGGGGCGGTGCGGGTGGCGTTCGTCGCGACCAGCCTGGACGAACTCGCCGACCTGGTGAAGCGGGCTCGCGCGTTCACCCACGACCCGAAGGCCGGGATTTTCGTCGCCGGCGGCGACCGGGGCGTGGCGGGCCAGGGCAGGGCCGGCCGTGCCACGCTGGTCGGTACCGCGGACACGGCCCCGGCGCCAGCCGGGAAGCAGGGCACGGGCGGGGCGGAAGAAGAAGAGGCGGAAGAAGGGAAGATCGCCTTCCTGTTCCCGGGGCAGGGCAGCCAGCGGCCCGGGATGCTGGCGGAGCTGTTCGTGGCCTTCCCACGGCTGCGGCACCTGCTCGAACGCGGGGAGAAGTGGGTGCCGGCGATGTTCCCGCCGGCCACGTTCAGCCGGGCGGACACCGACGCCCGGCATGCGGCGATCACCGACACCCGGACGGCGCAGCCGGTCCTCGGGATCGCCGGCCTCGCCATGCACGAGATCCTCACCGGCCTGGGCGTGCGTCCCGACCATCTCGGTGGCCACAGCTACGGCGAGCTGGTCGCCCTGTGCGCGGCCGGGGCCGTCGACATCGACGATCTGCTGCCGCTCAGCGAAGCCAGAGCGGCCGCCATCCTGGACGCCGCCGATGCCTTCGCCGCGGCCTCCGCGACCGCTGATCCCAGCGGTGCCTCCGCAACCGGTGTCATTGTCGGCCCTGCCGTTGGCGCCGATCCCACTCCCGTTGGCGCCGACACCACTACCATCAGTGGCAATAACACTACTTCTAGTGGCGACATCGATCCCGTCACGGCTGGCGCCGGCACGATGGCGGCGGTGTCAGCCCCGGCGTGGCGGGTGCGGGAGGTGCTGGACGCCGCGACGCCGGGCCCGGTCGACGGCCCGGCGGGCCCGGGCGATGCCGTGATCGCCAACCACAATTCGCCGGAGCAGACCGTGATCTCCGGTCCGACCCCCGCGGTGGAGGCCGCGGTGCGGCGCCTGGCGGCCGAAGGGCTCACCGCCAGGCGGATCCCGGTGGCGTGCGCCTTCCACAGCCCGGTGGTCGCGGCCGCGGCCGGGACGTTCGCCGCGGAGCTGGACAGGGCCGCGATCATCCCGCCGTCACGGCCGGTCTGGTCGAACACGACCGCGCGGCCATACCCGGACACCGCCGACGCGATCCGGCAGACCCTCGCCGGCCAGGTCGCCCAGCCCGTCCACTTCGTCGAGCAGATCGAGGCGATGTACGCCGCCGGTGTACGGATCTTCGTGGAGGCCGGGCCGGGTCGGGTCCTCACCGGGCTCACCAGCAGGATTCTGCACGGCCGGCCGCACACGGCCGTCGCCACGGACGTCCCCGGCGAACACGGGCTGCGCCGGCTCCTGCTCGCGCTGGCGGAGCTGGCGGCCGCCGGTGTCGCCGTGGACACCACGCCACTGTTCACCGGACGTGACGCACAGGTGGTCTCGGCCGCGAACTGCCCGCGCCGGCCCGGCTGGCTCGTCGACGGCCACCTGGTGCGGACGTCCGACGGCCGTCACCTGCCGGGTGGGCTGGTTCCGGCGGACAGGCTGACCCGTCTGCCGGTCCCCGAACCGCCGTCGTGGGCCGCGTCTCCCGCGGTGGCGGAGCTGCCGACGGTGATCGTCCCACCGTCGGTCGGGAACACCGATGCCGCCGTGATCGAATTCCTGCGGACGACCCGTGAGCTGGTCGCCGCGCAGCGCGAGGTCATCCTGAACTACCTGGCCGCCACCGACCGCATGTCGGCACTCCCCCCGGCCGCTCTCGCGCGTGCGGAGGCTGCCCTGCCACCGGGCACGCTCGACCACGTCCCGCCACTCGACCACGTCCCGCTGTCGGATCCGCACGAGCATGGTCCGTTTCCAGCGGTGGACAACCACGTTGCGTTGCCAACGCCGGCCGACCATGYCGCGCCGCTGCCCGCCTCGGCCGATCAGCCCTGGCCGCCCGGCCAGCCCGTAGGCCACGACGACGCCCCGGCCGTGGTGGTCTCCGAGCGGCCGGTGTCCCGGGAGCCGGACGTGGTGCTGGGCGCGGTGGTGGAGGTGATCGTGTCCGCGACGGGGTATCCGGCCGAGATGCTGGCGGCGGACCTGGATCTCGAAGCCGACCTGGGTATCGATTCGATCAAACGGACGGAGATCCTGGGCACGCTGGCGGAACAGCTCGGCCTCGGCCTGCCCACGGCCCGGGAAGCCGGTACCACCGAAGGCGGCGCGACAGTGGATGTTGGCGCTGCCGGAGGCTGGAGAGCTGGCACTGCCGAAGGCGGCGCGACAATGGATATTGGCGCTGCCGGAGGCTGGAGAGCTGGCACTACCGAAGGCGGCCTGGCCGACGAGGTCGTCGAGGAGCTCGCGGCCATCCGGACCATTCGCGGGATCGTCGAGTGGATCGTCACCCGCTCGGATGCCGGCCCCGCCACGGACACGTACCCCGCCACGGACACGTACCCCGCGGCGGACGCGGGCCCTGCGACGTACCCGGACCCCGCCGCGAGCGTGGGCCCCGCCGTGGGCCCGGGGAACGCGGTGGGCCCGGGGAACGCCGTGGGCCCGGGGCTCGGCCCGGAGCTCGCGGCCGTCCCGGGCCCCGTGACGATTCCGGGCAGCGGGATTGTTGTGGAGGCCGCGAGCGTCGCGGACGCGGGGAGCGGGCCAGCGGTCCCGGCGGCCGTGTCGCGACAGGCCGGCGGTCGGCCCAGCGAACGTTTCGTGCGCCCGCCGGGCCCGGGGGATCCCGCGGACTCGGCGGCCGCGTTGCGGCGCTTCGTCGTCGAGGTCGTTCCGCTGCCGTCGCAGGGCACCCTCCCCGACCTGCTTGCCCT
The DNA here is from genome assembly GCF_001983005.1 of Protofrankia sp. BMG5.30. Classification (NCBI taxonomy): domain Bacteria; kingdom Bacillati; phylum Actinomycetota; class Actinomycetes; order Frankiales; family Frankiaceae; genus Protofrankia; species Protofrankia sp. BMG5.30. The sequence continues at coordinate 109,751 of NZ_MOME01000024.1, forward strand.
TGCCGCGGCGGGCACCCGCCCCGGGCCGGGGCCACTGGCCGGCAGCCGGTTCGCCGTGGTCGAAGGCGGCCTGGGTATCGGCCTGGCGCTGGCGACCCTGCTGGAGCAGCAGGGCGCGTCCGTGCGGATGTTCTCCGTGGACGACGCCTCGCTCGCCGACCAGCTTGCCGGCGGTGCCGGGGCGGACGGTGTCTGGTGGGTGTCGTCCGTGGACCGGGACGCGCCACCGGCCCTGCCCGCCGCGTTCGTCCCGATCCGGGCCGCGGTTGCCGGCGGCACCCAGCGTCTGATCATCGCGACCGGTGGTGGGGGCAGCTTCGGTCGCGGGGTGGGCGACGAGCCCGGCCCAGGTGTGGGGATGGCCGGTTTCACGCGCACGCTCGCCCGGGAGGTGCCGGACGTGGTGGTCCGCGCGGTGGACCTCGACCCGAAGGAAGCGCCGACCCGGCTCGCCGGCTACCTGCTCACGGAGTTCCTCACGCCGGACGCCCCGTCGGTGATCGGCTACCGGCACGGCGTCCGGTCGACTCTCCGGGTGGTGCCGGCCGAGATCCCCGGTGCCGGTGCGCCCCCGGCCGCCTCGGTGGCTCCGGTGGGCCCGGCTGGCCCGGTGAGCATGGCTGCCCTGACGCTCCCGGCCGCCGGGCCGTCGTGGGGCTGGCGGTGGCACGACGACGTTGCTTCCGTACCGCCGCCCCAGGCCACCGGCGTGCTGGGGGAGCTCGGCCCGAGCTCCGTCGTCCTGCTCACCGGTGGCGCGCGCGGGATCACCGCCAAGGTCGCCCTCGGGCTTGCCCAGGCCACCGGCTGCGGGATCGAGCTGATCGGCCGGACGCCGCTGCCGGCCGCAGCCGAGGATCCGGCGACGGCCTCCGCGGTGGACGCGCCTCAGCTGCGCCGCGCCCTGATCGCCGCCGGCCTGCGCCGGCTCACCGAGGTCGAGGCCCGTGTCACCCACCTGCTCGCCGAGCGGGAGGTGCGGGCCACCGTCGCGGCCCTGCGCGCGAGCGCGTCCTTCGTCCGCTATCACGCCGTCGACGTGCGGGATCCGGACGCGCTGCGCGCGGTCGTCGAGACGATCTACGCCGACCGTGGCCGGCTTGACGGGGTCGTCCACGGCGCCGGCGTCCGCGAGGACAAACTGCTGCGGGAGAAGACGGCACGCTCGTTCGAGCGGGTGTTCTCGACCAAGGTCGACGCAGCCCGGACGCTGGTCGACGCGCTGCGGCCCGACCTCGGCTTCCTGGTGCTCTTCGGCAGCGTGTCCGGGGTGTTCGGCAATCGGGGGCAGGTCGACTACGCCGCCGCCAACGACGCGCTCGACACCTGCGCCCATGCCTGGGCGAGGCGGCTGCGCGGCCGTGTCGTGTCCCTGGACTGGGGCCCGTGGGCATCGCCCGGCTCTGCGGGCCTTGCCGGCTCCGCGGGCTCTGCGGGCCTTGCCGACTCTGCCGGCTCCGCGGGCTCTGCGGGCTCTGCCGGCGGTGACCGGGAGGCAGCGGTGGCAGGCGCGGGAGCCGGCGGGGGGATGGTCTCGGCGGAGCTGGCACGCGTCTACGCCCGACGGGGTATCGGGCTGATCGACCCGGACGCCGGGGTCGCCGCGGTCCTGCGCGAGCTGGCCGCCGACGTGGACGACCCGCAGGTGGTGTACCTCTCCGGCTCCCTGGACGCCTTCGATGCCGGGATCTAGGGCGGGCGGGCCCGGCGGGCCGCCGGACCCGGACGCGGGCATCGCGATCGTCGGGATGGCGGCGGTGTTCCCGGGCGCCGGTGACCTCGACACCTACTGGCGCAACATCCTCACCGGTGTGGACGCCATCCGGGACATCCCGCCGCAACGTTTCGACCCGGAGTTCTTCCATCCGGATCCCGGCCCTGGCTCCGGCTCTGGTCCCGATCTCGGTCCCGATCTCGGTTCCGATCCCGACCCTGGTTCCGATGGCGGTCCCGAGGCGGCCGGGGAGCGGATCCGCTGCCGGCGCGGCGGGTTCATCGAGGAGTTCGCGACCTTCGACCCGACCCAGTTCGGGATCATGCCGCTGGCCGTGGACTGGGCCGAGCCCGACCAGCTCATGGCCCTGCGGGTGGCGGCCGAGGCGATCGCGGACGCCGGTGGCGCGGACGCGCTCGGTGACCGAGGCCGGACCGGGGTGGTACTCGGCCGCGGTGGTTACTTCGCCTCCGGGATGGCCCGGCTGGACCAGCGGATCAAGGTCTCGACACAGCTGGTCACCAGCCTGTCCGAGCTTGTCCCGACGCTCACGGCCGAGCAGTTGGCCGGGGTGCACGCCGCGTTCACCGAAACGCTCGGCCCGCGGCGCCCCGAGGCCGCGATCGGGCTGGTGCCCAACCTGGCCGCGTCCCGGATCGCCAACCGCCTCGACCTGCGCGGCCCGGCCTACACGCTGGACGCGGCCTGCGCGTCGTCCCTGATCGCCGTCGAGACGGCCGTGCGCGAGCTCGTCGCCGGCCGGGCCGACACCATGATCGTCGGCGGTGTGCACCTGGCGCAGGAGGTGACGTTCTGGAGTGTCTTCTCGCTGCTGCGGGCGTTGTCGCCGAGTTCGCGGATCCGTCCTTTTGACCGGCGGGCCGACGGCATCCTCATCGGTGAGGGGGTCGGCATGGTCGTCCTCAGGCGGCTGGCCGACGCCGAACGCGCCGGTGACCGGATATACGCGGTGATCCGCGGCTGCGGCTCGGCGAGCGACGGGCGGACGTCGACGCTGCTGGCGCCGGCGTCCGACGGGCAGGTGCTCGCCGTCGAGCGGGCCTGGGCCGACGCCGGGCTGGATCCGAGGGCACCCGGCGCGCTCGGCCTCGTCGAGGCGCACGGGACCGCGACCCCGGCCGGGGACGCGGCCGAGCTGGCCACCCTCCGGCAGGTCTTCGGCGCCGACGCGGGGGCTGGTGCGGGGGTCTGGGGGGGAGCGCGGCCGATCGGTGTCGGCTCCGTCAAGTCCATGATCGGGCATACCATGCCGGCGGCGGGCGCCGCCGGGTTGATCAAGGCTGCGCTGGCGCTGCATCATCGCGTACTGCCGCCAACCCTGCACTGTGAGCAGCCGCATCCGGCGTTCGCGGGCACCCGGTTGCGGCCGGTGGCAGAAGCCGAGGCCTGGGACGTCGACGACGGTGTGCCGCGCCGGGCCGGGGTGAACGCGTTCGGTTTCGGCGGGATCAACGCGCACGTGGTCGTCGAGGAGGCGCCGGCACCGTCGAACGCGCCGTCGCTGGCCTTCCCGGCCACGGTTCCGGTGCCGGTCCCGGTCATGCTCCCGGTCCCGCCTCCAGGCCCGGCCGCGGCCGCGCCCCTGGCCGTGACCACGGCGGCGGTGCCCCCGGGCGCGGTCCCGGGCGCGACCGCACTCCCGGCCACCGTCCCGCTCCCGGTCCCGGCAACAGCCATGGCCACCACGGCCATGGGGCCGTCCACGCGCTCGGGCGAGCGACCCGGCGGCGAGCGGGTACTGCTGTTCGCCGGGACGAGCCCGGCGGAGATCGCCCGCGCGCTCGCCGTCCCCGACCAGGAGCTGCTGGCGCGAGACGACACCGCCGCCCCGCCCGAAGGCGGGCCCTACCGGCTTGCGATCGTCGCGCCGGACCGGCGCCGGCTGGCGCTCGCCCGCACGGTCGTCGAGCGCGGTCGGCCCTGGCGCGGCCGCAACGACCTGTGGTTCACCGGCTCACCGCTGCTCGGCGCCACCGCCGCGCCGGACCGGACAGCGTTCCTGTTCTGCGGCCTGGAGGACAACTTCCACCCCCGGGTGGACGACGTCAGCGCGCACTTCGCGCTCACCCGCCCGCGGCACCTTTCCGCCGGAAACCTCGGCCCGGCCGCCGCTGGAACGGGCGGCTGGGCCGAGGCGCTCGGGGAGCACGGCGTCGCCAGCGTCGAAGTGGGCCGTGTACTCGACACGGCGCTGCGCCGACTGGAGATCTTCCCGGACCTCGTCGGCGGCCACAGCATCGGCGAGTGGAACGCCATGATCTCCGCCGGGATGATCGACGACGAGGATGTGGACAGGTTCATCGCCTCGTTCGAGCCGTACTCCCTGGAGGTGCCGGGGGTGGCCTTCGGCGCGCTCGGGTGCGGTGCGGACACGGCAGCCGCCACCATCGCGGACCTCCCGGACGTCGTGGTCTCGCACGACAACTGCCCGCATCAGTCGATCATCTGTGGGGAGGAACGCAGCGTCGAGAGCGCCCTGCAACGGCTGCGCGGCCAGGGCGTGCTGGGCCGGATCCTGCCGTTCCGCTCCGGCTTCCACTCCCCGTTCCTCTCCCCGTTCCTGGCGAAGGTCCGGGTCGACGTGGCCGGCATCCCGATCCGCACGCCGACGGTGCCGGTGTGGTCGGCGACGACGGTCGCGCCCTACCCCGACGACCAGAACGGAATCCGGGAGCTGGCGGTGCGCCATCTGCTGGAGCCGGTCCGGTTCCGCCAGCTCGTCGAGCGGCTGTACGCCGAGGGCGCGCGGGTCTTCGTCCAGGTGGGGGTGGGCAGCATCGCCGGCTTCGTGCAGGACACGCTGCCGGGCCGGGAACACCTGACGGTCGTCACGAACACCCCGAAACGCCCGGGCATGGACCAGCTGCGACGGGTGGTCGCCGCGTTCTGGGTCGAGGGCGCCACACCCCGGATGGACCGGCTGTCGGCCATGAGCACGCCGGCGACGATCCCGCTCCCGATCCCCGGGCCTCAGCGGCCATCGCCGTCGCCATCGTCACCGGCGCCATCGCCGCTGTCCCCGCTGTCATCACCGTTGTCACCGTCAGCCGCTCATGACGGCCAGGAAGAAGCAGTCGACGATGGACAGCGGTCGTCCCAGCAGACGCACCGTGGCCAGCCGATGTTGCTCAACCTGGGTGCCCCACTGGTCCGCCTCGGCGAGCGGGCGGCGTCGCTGCTGCCCACGACCCTGTTCCCGGGCCCAGCCTCGATCTCATACCCGGCCCTGGATCCGGACTCGGACTCGGCTCTGAGCCCGGACAGGGAACTGGCCCTGCCCCCGGATCCGGCCCTGGATCCAGCTTCGGACCCGAACCTGGCCCCGAACCAGAATCAGGACCCGAATCCGGAGCCGCCCCCTGCCTCGGATTCGGCCCTGGCAGCGGATCCGAACTCGATCCCGGAGCCAGTCCTTGTCCCGGATTCGGACTCGGCCCTGCTGTCGGAGCCGGGCTCGCGCCTGGCCACCACCCTGGAGCCGGATCTGACTCTGCTCCCGGATCCGGCTCTGGATCCGGATCCAGCCCTGGATCCGGTCTCGGCGCCGATCCTGGCGGAGCCGGAGCGGGAACCCTCGGTTGCCGGGCCGTCCGCCCGTTCGATTCCTTCCGCGACGGCCCACGAACGTCGGCCGCTGACAGCGCGGGAAAGACGTGATCGGGCGGTCAGCGCGCATCCGGCCGGTGGACACGGCAGCACCGGCAATCCGGTGCTCGCCGAATTCGACGCGCTGGTCGCCGAGACCAACGCGATGGTCTCGGCCGTGTTGGCACACTGGACGGCCAGCGCGTCCGCCGTCGGCGCCACCGCGTCCGCCGCCAGGAGCGGTGCGCGTGGCGCCGGGAGCGGCGCGCCTGTTGCCAGGACGAGTGCGTCCGCTGCCGGGACCTCCGCTGCCGGGACCATCGCGCCCACCGTCAGGGGCGGCGCGTCCGGTGCCAGGGCGCGGGTGTCGGCCGCTGTCCAGAAGGCACCCGCCGGCCCGGCCACCGCTGCTCGTACAGGGCACGGCGGACGCCCGACGCCGCCTGCGCCCGCTGCGCCGGACGCGCCGCCTGCGCCGGCCGGATCGTCAGCCGGGCCGCCGGGCCGGCCAGCCGGAGCGGCGGGGCCGGCGGTACCGCCGGGCGGGCGGGACGTCCGGCAGACGCGGCGCACGCTGTCGATCGAGACGATGCCGTACATCATCGACCACTGTTTCTACCGGCAGCCGCCGGGGTGGCCGCATCTCGCCGACAGGTTCCCGGTGGTCCCGATGACCACCGTGCTGGAGATGATGATCGGCCAGGCGCGGGCGGCCGTGCCCGGCCGGGTCGTCGTCGGCGTCACCGACGTCCGGGCCCTGCGCTGGCTGGCGATCGAGCCGGCGGTAGAGGTGACCATCACCACGACCGTCCTGCCGGCCGTGGCCGGGCAGGACGCGAYGGGCGCGAACGCGAGCGCGGTCCGGGTGAGTATCGACGGGTACGCGCACGGCACGGTCATCCTCGCCGACGCCTTCCCGCCGGGGCCGGCACCGTCGGCGGAGCCCCTGCCCGAGCCGCGTGACGACACACCGCTGGACGGGCCGTCGATCTACCATGCTGGACGGCTGTTCCACGGCCCCGGCTATCAGGGGCTGGTCACGGTCGGGCCGGTCTCCCCCGGGGGCGTCCACGGGGAGCTTGTCGTGACGAGCGCGCCCGGCGCGCTGCTCGACGCCGCGGGCCAGCTGTTCGGCTACTGGCCGCGGGAGCATCTCGCCGCGGACTGGCTGCTGCTGCCCTCGGCCCTGCGCGGCGTGCGCTTCTTCGGCCCGCACCCGGCCGTGGGGGAGCGGCTGACCTGCACGGTGTGGATACGTGACGTCCGGGACAGCGCCGTCACCGCCGATCTGGAGGTACGCGCCGCGGACGGCACGGTGTGGGCRCGCGTCGAGGGCTGGACCGACCGCCGGTTCTCCCAGGACGAGCTGATGTGGGCGATGCTGCTGCGGCCGGCGCGCAACGCCATCGCCGAACGGGCCGCCGGCGGCTGGGTGCTCGCCCGGGAGCACTGGGCGGACACCGCCTCCCGCGAGCTTGTCACGCGCTACCACCTCGACACCGACGAGCGCGCCATCCTGGCGGCGAAGCATCCCAGGGCCGCGCGGGAGTGGCTGCTCGGGCGGATCGCGGTGAAGGACGCCGTCCGCCACTGGCTGTGGGACAGCGGCGTCACCGACGTGTGGGGCATCGAGATCGGTGTGTCGGACGAGGACTCCGGGCGCCCGGTGATCGACCGGCTGCCGGCGCGTGCCGGCGTGCCGGCCACACCCCCGCGAGTTGCCCTGGCGCACACGGCGCTCCTCGCGGTGGCGGTCGTACATCCCGACGGTGCGGTGGGTATCGACATTGAACGGGTGACGCCGCTCCCGGCAGGGGTAAGGGCAGGGACGGAGATGGAGACGATGGCGCTCACGGACGCCGAGCGCGCCCTGCTCGCCGAGCTGGCCGGAGCCGACGCCGGCCTGCGGGCCCTGTGGCTGGCCAGGTTCCGGGCCGCCAGGCAGGCCGCGGCCAGGGCCGATGACACCGGTCAGGCGAGCTGGCCACAGCGGTTCGTCGTCGAGGGGGTCACGCCTGGTCATCTCCGGGTGCGGACGGACGACCAGGAGCCGTCGCGCGCCCGCTGGGTCGCGCACCAGTCGATCAGTGCGCTCGGCGAGCCCCTGGACGACCACGGCCATCCACTGGGCCATCCGCTGGGCGATCGTCGTTCCGTCGCGGGCAGCGCCGCTGGTCGTCACTCCGTCGATGGCCCTGAAGTTGATCATTGTTCCGTCGATGACACTGACGTTGATCGTTACGTTGTGGCGTGGACCTCGCCCGAGGTCGAACAGGCGGCACGGGAGAACGAAGGAGCGTGGAGATGACGGCCAAGCCCCTGACGACCGGACACCCGACGATCGGACACTCCGCCACATCCGGTCCCGCCGTATCCGGCTCCGCAGCATCCAGCGAAGCAGCATCCGGTGAAGCGGGATCGGGTGCGGTGGGAGTGACCGCCTCGGGCGTCGAGCGGGCCGCAGTCGAGGAGCGGATTCTGCGTGAGGTCGTGGCGCTGCTGCACGACGTCATCGGCGACGAGTACGTGATCGACTGTGAGATCGACCTGTCGACGTCGTTCAACACCGACCTGGAGCTGGAGAGCATCGAGTTCGTCGCCCTCGCGGACCGGATGCGGCAGCACTATGGCGACACGGTCGACTTCGTCGGCTTCCTCGCGGACCGGAACGTCGACGAAGTGATCAACATGCGGGTCGGTGAGGTCGTCTCCTTCATCGCCGACTGCCTGACGCCGCCCCAGCCGTCCGAACCGTCCGAACCGTCCGAACCGTCCCGGTCGTAGCGATGCCCGAGGTCCTTGCCAACGGCGTCCGCCTGCACGTCCAGCGGCTGTCGCCCAGGGGTGGCCCGCGGCCCGGGGCACCGGTCGTCGTCATGGTGCACGGCATGGTCATGGACAACCTGTCCAGCCTCTACTTCTCGCTCGGGACCAGCCTCGCCCACGCCGGCGCCGACGTGATCTGCTACGACCTGCGCGGTCACGGCCGCAGCGAACGGACACCGGACGGCTACGCCATGACGGACGCCCTGGCGGACCTGTCGGGGCTGCTCGACGCGCTCGGCGTCGACCGTCCCGTCCACCTGGTGGGCAACAGCTACGGGGCGACGATGGCCCTGTCCTACGCCCTGGAACACGCCGGGCAGGTGGCGAGCCTCACCGTGATCGAACCGCCCTTCCTCGTCGAGGGCCTTGGCGCGCGGATGGCCCGGTCGCTGGCGCAGGTGTCGGCCGGGCTCGACGACGCCGAGGTCGAGCGGTGGCTGGAGCGCTCCGCCGGGCGGGCGGTCAGCCGGATCGCCCGCGGTGCCCAGGCCCTGCTGCGGGAGACCTCGATCGCCAGGGACATGCTCGCCACCGAACCGTTCTMCCCGCGGCGGCTGGCCCGCCTGGACGTCCCCGTGCTGGCGGTCTACGGGGCGAACTCCGACATCGCCGACCACGCCGAGGGGCTCGCCCGGCTCGTGCCGGACTGCACCCTGATCGTCCTCGCGCACCACACCCACGCGGTGCTGCGGGAGGCCACCGACTACCTGCGCGTCCTGCTCAGATGGTGGCTGTTCGAACCCGGCACCCCGGTGCCGCCCTACGCCGACACCGCCGGGCGACGGTTCGAGACCCCCGACTGGGTGACCCGGATGGTCCCGCCCCCGGATCTCAACCGTCCCGCCAGCACCCCCGCCCGCCCGGACAGTGATCCCGGCCGTCTGGACGCTGCTCCTGGCCGTCCGGTCAGCGGTCCCAGCCGGCCATCTGGCGATCATGATCGTCCGGACGGCGGCCCCGGACGCCCGAAGGAGCCGAAGGAGGAGGGGGAGCCCGGCCGTCCGGAGGAGAGCATCGGTACCGGGGTGCCGGGGTGAGCCGTTTCCTGTTCGTCGTCCCGCCGCTGACCGGACACGTCAACCCGGCGGTCGGGATCGCCGGTGAACTGGCCGGACGCGGTCACAAGGTAGCGGTCGCGGGCCATCCGGACGTGGTCGGGCCGCTGCTGGCCCCAGGGCTCACCCTGCTGCCACTCGCCGGGACGTTCACCGGCCCCAGCCGGGCTGCCGTCGAGGAGAAGTCCAGGCAACTGCGGGGCGCGGCGTCCCTGAAGTTCCTCTGGGAGGACTTTCTCATCCCGCTGGCCGCCTCGATGGTCGACGAGGTCGAGGCGAAGGTCGACCAGTTCGCCCCGGATGTGCTGGTCGTCGACCAGCAGGCGGTCGGGGCCGCGCTCGTCGCCCGCCGCCGCGCCCTGCCGTGGGCGACCCTTGCCGCCACGTCCGCCGAACTGGACGATCCGTACGAGCTCCTGCCCGGGGTCGGGCGGTGGGTCCGTGACACGTTACGTGACTTCCAGCGCTCCCAGGGGGTGCCCGAGGACAAGGCGTGCGTTGGTGACCTGCGCTTCTCCGAGCACCTGACCCTGGTGTGCTCGGTGCCCCGGATGCTGCGCACGGACAGTTTTCCCAGCTACTACGGTTTCGTCGGCATACCGCTCGGCCGGCGGCCGGCAGTGGCCTTCCCGTGGGAATGGCTGGATTCCGAGCGTGAGCATGTGCTGGTCTCGCTGGGAACGGTGACCCGCGAGGCCGGCGGCCGGTTCCTGCGGGTCGCGGTCGACGCGCTCCGACCGCTCGGGCACCGCCTACAGGCGATAGTCGTGGCGCCGCCCGGCATCCTCGGCCCGCCCCGGGCGAATCCCGCACCCGGCGGCGCCGCCGTGGCCGACGGCGCTCCGGTCGACGGTGCTCCGGTCGACGGTGCTCCGGTCGGCGTTTCCCGTGGCAGTGGCGCTGAGGAGCACATTCTTGTGCTGCCGCACGTCCCGCAGCTCGATCTCATGCCACGGCTGTCCGCGGTGGTGTCGCACGGCGGGAACAACACGGTGTGCGAGGCATTGGCGCACGGTGTCCCGCTGGTCGTGGCGCCGGTCCGGGACGACCAGCCCGTCATCGGGGAGCAGGTCGTGCGCACCGGCGCGGGCCTGCGGGTCCGGTTCGGCCGGGTGAGCGCGCCCGCGCTGCGCGAGTCGATCGTCTCGGTGCTGGACGAACCGTCCTTCCGTGTCGCCGCGCGGCGGCTACGCGGCGACTTCGCAGCCGCCGGGGGCGCCGTCGCCGCCGCGGATCGCCTACTCGCGATGATCTGACCGGGTGCCCGGGTGCCCGGGTGCCCGGGTGCCCGGGTGCCCGGGTGGCCGGGTGGCCCGCTGCCCCGGTGGCCCGCTGGCCTGTTGACCTCTTGGCCCGGCGTGCTCATTGAGCCGGCGCCGTTCGGCGCAACCTCCTTCGAAGCCCGCCGCCGACCAGCTCTTTCCACATTTCTTCTTCCGGGTCTCCGCCGTGTTCCGGGTCTTCTTCGCGTTCCCTTCCCGCCGGCGGCGGAGTTTCATGTGGAACTCCGTGCCGGCCAGAAAGAAAAACGTCCTCCTGCTTGTTCCGGGAAATTTGGCCGGTGTTTCTTCGGATATTTTTCGGATAGTTTTCGGGCGGTTGACCGGGTGATTGATCAGGTGGTTGTCGTGGCGTCCGGTCGGGTGCCTCCCGTATTACCAGTGGCGGGCGGTTCGTCGTAACGCCAGTCGTGGACGAGTCCGATGACGAAGATTCCGAGGAAGAGCGCCAGCAGCGGCAGCAGAATCATTCATGCTCCCAGAGGGGGGAAGTGAGAGGGAGGATCTTTCCCGGTCACCGGGCGGACACTGTCCCAGCCTGATTACCCGCTCTCGGAAGCATCTCACCTGACGCTCGCCCGCGGTGACGCTGTGACACGATCCTGGGTTGTGGGTGGGTGTTCCGTCGATTGGGTGGCGACAGGGTGCTGGTTGGGCGTACCGTCGCATCCAACGTCAACGCGGGAGCTTCCAACGCAGGAGGCTGAGAGGGCGGCTGGGACCCACCCACAGTRCCGCCGACCGCCAGAACCTGTCCGGGTAATGCCGGCGTAGGGAGGCTGTCACATGGTGCTGCCCGTCGACCGATCGGTCTCCGTGTCCGCGCCCGTCACCGGCGGAACACCCGTCACCGGTGGCGCGCCCGTCTCCACGGGGCGTGACGCTCGGAGGTCCGCTGCCGGAGGGCCCGGCGGCGCCTCCACGCCCGGTGGCTCACCCGCGCCGGTCACCTCCGGTCCGCTGCCCGGCAGCCGCAAGACCTATCTGGTCGGCTCCGCGGACGGCCTGCGGGTGCCTATGCGCGAGGTGCTGCTGTCCACCGGCGACAGCGTGATCCTGTACGACACCTCCGGCCCGTACACCGACACCGAGCAGGTCACCGACGTGCGCCAGGGGCTGCCTCCGCTGCGGGACGCCTGGATCACCGCCCGCGGCGACACCGAGATCTACCAGAACGCCTCGCCACAGGTCCGGCATGGGGAGCGGCTGCGCCGGCCGTCCCCCAGGCGGGCGCTGCCCGGCCGGGCCGTCACCCAGCTCGCCTACGCGCGCCGGGGCGAGATCACGCCGGAGATGGAGTTCGTCGCGCTGCGCGAGGGCCTGCCGGTCGAGACCGTGCGGGCGGAGATCGCCGCCGGCCGTGCGGTGCTGCCCGCGAACGTCAACCATCCCGAGTCCGAGCCGATGGCGATCGGCAGTGCCCTCCTGGTGAAGATCAACGCGAACATCGGGAACTCGGCGGTGACCTCGTCCATCGAGGAGGAGGTGGACAAGATGGTGTGGGCGACCCGCTGGGGCGCTGACACCGTCATGGACCTGTCCACCGGCCGCGACATCCACACCACCCGGGAGTGGATCATCCGGAACTCGCCGGTCCCGATCGGGACCGTGCCGATTTACCAGGCGCTGGAGAAGGTCGGCGGCAAGGCCGAGGAGCTGTCCTGGGAGGTCTACCGGGACACCGTCATCGAGCAGTGCGAGCAGGGCGTGGACTACATGACCGTCCACGCCGGAGTGCTGCTGCGCTACGTGCCGCTGACCGCGCGGCGCAAGACCGGGATCGTCTCCCGCGGCGGATCCATCCTGGCCGCCTGGTGCCTGGCCCACCACCAGGAGAACTTCCTTTACACCCACTTCGCCGAGYTGTGCGAGATCCTGCGCGCCTACGACGTGACCTTCTCGCTCGGGGACGGGCTGCGCCCCGGTTCGATCGCCGACGCCAACGACGCCGCCCAGCTCGCGGAGCTGGCCACCCTCGGGGAACTCACCTCGGTGGCGTGGGAGCACGACGTCCAGGTCATGATCGAAGGCCCTGGGCACGTCCCGATGAACAAGATCAAGGAGAATGTGGACCTGCAGCGCGAGCTGTGCCACGACGCGCCCTTCTACACCCTCGGACCGCTGACCACGGACATCGCGCCCGGCTACGACCACATCACCTCCGCGATCGGCGCGGCGATGATCGGCTGGTACGGCACGGCGATGCTCTGCTACGTCACGCCCAAGGAGCATCTCGGCCTGCCCGACCGCGACGACGTCAAGGCCGGGGTGATCGCCTACAAGATCGCCGCGCACGCGGCGGACCTGGCCAAGGGGCATCCGGGCGCCCAGGCGTGGGACGACGCCCTGTCCGACGCGCGGTTCGACTTCCGCTGGACCGACCAGTTCCACCTCGCGCTCGACCCGGAGACCGCCGAGGCCTTCCACGACGAGACCCTGCCCGCGGCGCCCGCGAAGTCGGCGCACTTCTGCTCGATGTGCGGCCCGCACTTCTGCTCGATGCGCATCACCCAGGACGTGCGCAAGTACGCCGAGGAGCACGGCATTGCGGAGACCGACGCCGTGGAGGCCGGCCTGCGGGAGAAGTCGGCGGAGTTCGCCGCCCGCGGCAGCCACGTCTACCTCCCGATCGCGGAGTCGTAGAAGCCACGTAGGTGGTTCCTGTCACTCCAACGACGGTTTCTACCTACGGCTCCCGCATCCGTAGGTGGAAACCGCTGTGATGATGACGGTTTTCACCTACAGGTTCGGCTCCCAGCCGCGTTGGCGTAGTGCTGTGGCGACCTGTTCGGCCACCAGCCGCGGTTCGGTGCGCAGTACATGGACCGGGAAGCGCAGAATGAGGCGGTCCTGGAGCACACCGGCGTTCTGCCGGGCCAGGTCGTCCCACCACTGACGTACCTCCCGGTGATAGCCACCGTCGATCTCCACCCAGACCCGCCACGTTTCGTACCAGACGTCGAGGTGGTAGCGGCTGCCGCCGGCATCGATCCGCGGCTGCCGTCGCGCGGCCGGCAGGCCGTAACGATTCTCGATTTTTCGATAAAGGATTTCGGCCACCGAATGGGCACCATCGCCCAGGTCGCTCAGGGTGTCAGTGATCAGCCTGTTGCGGCGCAGCGGCCCACGGCGCTCGACRACACGGCGAAGCTCGGCGACGGTGACCAGCCGCTGCTGGACGGCCGCGGCAAGCACAGCACGTGCGTCCTCTTCATCCGGGGCCCAGCTGGCCATGTCCACGACCGAGCGGGGCAGCCTGGTCCGCGGTGGCGACCGCCGCGGGTACACGTCATCGGATCCGAGGTGATGGCTGCGCCGGATGATGACACCGGGGCGCCGCGTCACATGCCGGGCAGCGTCGACAAGGACGACGGCCGGGCCGCCGTCGAACCCGCGTAAGCCGTCGAACGATGCCGCGGACGCCCCGCCGAGTACCGCGCCCGCTCCGACAGATTCGACGGCCGCCCACATCATCTGGGCGTCGGTGATCGGGCYGGAGTGGGTGACGAGCACGCCCCGCATGGGCCGCTGCCAGCGGCCGCTGCGCAGCTTCCAGCGGATTTCCGCCTCGGTCATCCCGGCCCGCAGGGCTGTACGGACGGAGATGACGCCGTCCTGGGATTCCGCGATCCGCTCCCAGACCGTGCGTTCCCCACGGCCATCGGCCCGCCGCCTGGACGTGTGGCCGTTTCCGCGGGTCCCGTGGCCGCTGCCATCGCTGCCACGAGCCTCGCTGCCAGGCCCCTCGCTGCCGAGGAGCCTGGCGCCACTGTTCTTGCCGCCGCTGCTGTTCCTGTTGCCGCCGCGCGGATGCCGCAAGCCGGGATCATGGGCCATACCCCCACGCTGCCACGGCCTCCGCCCCACCCGCGAGCGAGACCAGCCACCTGTGGACAACGAACCTGTAGGTAGAAACCATCACTACCGCAACCGACCCCACCTACACCCACGGAGCCTGTAGGTGGGGGAGTGTCTCGTGATCAGTGTTTCCGGCGGATTTGATCAGTAGGTCTCAGCGGACGGCCAGCGGTCACTAAACGTGATTGCCATCGCGTCGATCACGGGTTTCCACCGGACAGCCCACCGGGCGCGGCCGGTCCCGGTCGGATCCAGGCTGCGGGTCACAAGATACAGGCATTTCAACGCGGCCTGGTCGCTCGGGAAATGCCCGCGGGCGMGGACCGCCCGGYGGTAGCGGGYGTTGAGCGACTCGATCGCGTTCGTCGAGCACAACACCCGCCGTATTTCCGCGTCATAGTCGAGGAACGGGATAAACTCCTCCCAGGCGTTCCGCCACAGCCGGATCACGGCGCGGTACTTCTTCCCCCAGGTTTCTTCGAACTCGTCGAGGGCGAAGGCGGCGGCTTCCGGAGTAGGCGCCGTGTAGATGGGCTTCAGGTCGCGTTTCACCGCGTCATGATCGGCCCGCGAAGTCAGCCGAAACGTATTGCGGATAAGGTGGATAATGCAGGTTTGGACCGTGGCGGCCGGCCACACG